>NZ_CP114285.2:603030-904545 GCF_027111255.2 Flavobacterium flavigenum
ACTTTTCCAGGGCAGGTAAAAGCTTTGGAGGATAATACTCATTTTAATAGCTTTGGAGCAAACGAAATCGCTCTTTGTGTTTTGAAGGGAATTCGCGAACTTGACATTCCGTTAAAAAAGCAAATCAAAAAAGAAGTGCCAGATTACAATCCAAAAAAACCTAATTCCTTTTCAAACTGGACACTTCCTATGAGTGACCGATTTGAAATTACTAAACCAGAAGGAAACTAACCAAACCCTACTTATGCTACTAAAAAATACAATTCAAAAACTTGCTATTGCTGCCGTTGCATTAGTTTTTAACCAAAATAGTTCCGCACAGCAAACCGATAAAGTTTACCTATCCGGAAAAGATTTTGAACATCCTGTGCAATGGGATTTTTTTTGTACCGGAGGCAACAACAGTCAGAAATGGTCTAAAATAAACGTTCCTTCACAATGGGAATTAGAAGGTTTTGGAGAATATACGTATGGAAGATGGTACAAAGAACTGAACCAAAAAGACCCCAGCAAGGAAGAAGGTTTGTACAAATATGAATTTGAAGTCCCTGCTGATTATAAAGATAAGGAGGTTATTATTGCTTTTGGCGGAGCTATGACCGATACAGAAGTCAAAATCAACGGAAAACTGGCCGGCCCCATTCATCAGGGTGGTTTTTATGAATTTAAATATGATATTACTTCTTTATTAAAATTAGGTTCTAAAAATACTTTAGAAGTACATGTGTGGAAACATTCTGCTAATAAATCCGTAAATGCAGCCGAAAGAAGAGCTGACTGGTGGCTCTTTGGAGGAATTTATCGTCCGGTGTGGTTAGAAGTTTCCCCTAAAACGCACATTCAAAATATTGCTGTAAATCCAAAAATGGATGGTTCAATTACAGTTGATCTGAATCTTAAAAATATTTCTAAAAATGTTACTTTAGAAGCTACACTTAAAGATTCAAACGGAGAAAATTTCCAAACCTTTACTTTTCCGATAAAAGCAAAAAGTACAAAGGAATCAATAGCAGCGCAATGGAAAAACATCAAACCATGGAATCCGGAAAGCCCGAATTTATATGATTTGGAACTGGTTTTAAGGCAAAACGGAAATATCATTCACAAATATGACAAACGAATTGGTTTCAGGACTTTAGAATTTAAAAAACAAGACGGAATATATGTAAACGGGACTAAAATCGTCATGAAAGGTATCAACCGACATTCATTCTGGCCGGAAGGCGGACGAAGCACCAGCAAACGCATCAGTGAACTGGACGGTAAATTATTGAAAGACATGAACATGAATGCAGTGAGAGGACATTATCCTCCTGACACCCACTTTTTGGAAGTTTGTGATTCTTTAGGTCTTTTTGTTTTAAATGAACTGGCAGGCTGGCAAAACTCGTATGATACGGAAACCGGAAATAAATTAATAACCGAAATGGTTACCCGAGATGTCAATCATCCATCGGTAATTATTTGGGATAACGGTAATGAAGGCGGTTGGAATTACAACGTTGATAAAGTTTTTGAAGATAATGATCCACAAAAAAGAATCGTAATTCACCCATGGGCTGATTTCAATGGTTGGGATACGCACCACTACCCTACTTATTTAACAGGCATGCATCGTTTTAATGCCGGAGAAAATGTATTTTTCCCAACCGAATTCATGCACGGAACTTACGATAACGGACACGGAGCAGCTCTGGAAGATTTCTGGACCAGATACAAACAAAGTCCACTTTTTGCCGGAGGATTTATGTGGGCGATGCTGGACGAAGCTGTTTTCCGTTCAGACTGGACAGGAGATGCTAAATTTGACTCAAAAGGTTCTTTGGCAGCTGATGGAATTTTAGGACCGCACCGTGAAAGAGAAGGAAGCTATTATACCGTAAAAGAAGTTTGGGCACCTATTCAGTTTCAGCCAAAACAGGTTACAGCCACTTTTGACGGATCTTTTCTAATTACTAATGATTATCTTTTCAGCAATCTGAATTCCTGTAAAATGGAGTTTAAAGTCCTGAAATCTGATAATGATGTTTTATATACTAATGGAACTTCAAAGGAAATAAGTTCAGGTAAAATTGAAATTCCGAGCATTAATCCGGGTGAAACACGTAAGATTCAGTTCGCTGTTCCAAACAATCTGGCAGAAGGAGATATTTTATCCATTTCGGCTTATGATCAGTTTAATAAAGAAATTTATACCTGGACGTGGCCAATTCATAAAGCAAAATATTATGCTGCTAAATTTTTAGCGGTTCAAAATACAAAAACAAAAGCTTCTGGTGTAAAAACCGGAAATGATGTTACTTTAAAAGGAAATGATGTTACAGTGGTTTTAGATGCTGCAACCGGAGAAATTACTTCAGTTAAAAACGGTACAAATACAATTCCGTTAACCAATGGTCCAAGACCAATCGGAATGAAAGCCAAATTAAAAGACATCCAGGTTTCTCAGGAAGGCGATAAAGCGGTTTGTACAGTTTCTTATAGCGGAGGTTTATCTTCCATCAAATGGATTATGGAACCGGACGGAAGATTCAAAATGGAATTGATTGCCCTGAAAAATGCTTCAGGCGGAGAAGGCTTTGACGGTGCCTTTTTTGAAGACAAAATAAACTCCTGGGGCGTTACTTTCAGCTTTCCTGAAAAGGACGTAACCGGCATCAAATGGTTTGGAAAAGGTCCTTACCATGTCTGGAAAAACAGATTAAAAGGAACTACTTTCGGAATCTGGGAGAAAGATTATAATACTACGATTACCGGAGAAAGTTTTGAAAATCTGATTTATCCTGAATTCAAAGGATATCATGCCAATTTATTGGGAGCAAACTTAAAAGCTGGAGCTTCATCATTCAAAGTTTTTAGTGAATCTGATAATTTATACTTGAGATTATTCACACCGGATTTGCCTAAAAATGGTTTCGCCGGAAGCTATCCGCAGCCTGCATTTCCTGAAGGCGATATTTCGTTTATGTATGAAATTCCGGCTATGAGAGATTTTAAACCTTTGGAACATCAGGGACCAGAAAGCCAGGCAACTAACATCAGAATTAAAAGCGGTGATGACGGAATCAAAATGAATTTATGGTTTGATTTTAGGAAGTAAAAATTTGTTTCAGGTTTGGCTTGTTTCAGGTTTCAGGTTTTGCTCTTCGTCTATAATTTATGTTCATAGTATGTTCATAGTTTTGTCATTCTGAGGAACGAAGACACGAGTGATAACGAACTGGCGAAGCAATCTTCGCGAGAAACTCTACAAAGATTGGCGATATAGATTGCGGAGCTACTTACGGAGATTCTTCGTTCCTCAGAATGACAAACTGGATGGAATTAAACAATACAAAAAATACATTTTACATTTCACAAAATACATTTCACACATATGAAATCGATTAAAATAATTACAATACTAATTTTGGGTTTATTATTTTTCAATTTTACTCCAAAACAAAAAGATAACAATAAACCCACAGTTTACACCGTAGGCGATTCCACTGTAAAAAACGGCAGAGGCGACGGGTCCGGCGGACTTTGGGGCTGGGGAGATTATATTGGGCAGTTTTTGGATACTATGAAAGTCAGAATCGAAAATCATGCTTTGGGCGGTACCAGCAGCAGGACTTTTCAGGATAAAGGTTTGTGGACAGCCGTTTTGAACAAACTAAAAAAAGGAGATTATGTCCTGATTCAGTTCGGACATAATGATGACGGGCCATTAAACGATACCCTTCGTGCCAGAGGAACAATTAAAGGAATCGGAAACGAAACTGAGGAAATCGACAACATGCTGACCAAAAAGCATGAAACGGTACATACTTATGGCTGGTACATTCAAAAAGTAGTTCAGGAAGCCAAGTCAAAAGGCGCTATTCCTATAATTTGTTCGCCAATTCCAAGAAACGACTGGAAGGAAGGAAAAGTGCCTCGCAACAATAAATCATACGGATTGTGGGCGAAACAAATTGCTGAAAAAGAAAAGGTAACTTTTATCGAGCTAAACGATAAAATGGCGATTGAAATGGAAAAACTCGGCGAACAGAAAGTAACCGGAACTTATTTCTACAAAAAAGACCATACGCATCCCTCTGCAAAAGGGGCTGCATTAGCCGCTTCTTTAATTATCAATGAACTTAAAACAAGCAAAAATTCATTAAAAAAATACATTTTAGAAAACCCGAAAATTGTATTGCCTGCAAAGAAAAAACTATACTTAATCGGCGACTCTACTATGGCAAGCAATAACAATGAAAATGCTGTTGGCTGGGGTGTTGCTTTTCCGAAGTATTGTGATACTACCAGAATTGAAGTGATCAATAAAGCACGTGGCGGCAGAAGTACCAGAACATTCGAAAAAGAAGGTCTATGGGATGCTGTAAAAAATCAATTAAAACCAGGGGATTATGTAATGATCCAGTTTGGTCATAACGATGCCGGAGCTGTTGATAAAGAAAAATTCAGAGGATCATTAAAAGGAAACGGAGACGAAACACAACAAGTAGTTCGTGACAGCTTAACCGAAACGGTACATACTTTTGGCTGGTACATGCAAAAATTCATTAGGGAAAGCAAAGAAAAAGGCGCAATTCCGATTGTTTTGAGTCAGACACCACGAAACGAATGGCCGAATGATAAAGTAGAACGCAGAACCGATACGTATGGAAACTGGTCTAAAATTGCAGCCGAAAGGGAAAAAGCATTTTATATTGACCTGAATGAAATTGTAGCTCTAAAATATGAAGCTTTAGGCAAAGAAAAAGTAAAATCGTTTTTTCCAAAAGACCACACACACACAGGTGCTGAAGGAGCTGATTTTAATGCTCTTGCGGTAACCGAAAGTCTTAAAAAGATAAAAGATTGCGGGCTTAGGGAATATATTGAAATTCCAAAATAAGTTATTTGTCAGATGTTATAAGTTAAATGCCAAAACTAATAACTTATAATTCATTAATGCTTCAATTTTTTCCAAAAAAAACCTCGTTTAATTTAAACGAGGTTTTTAGTATTATTTTTTTGATTCTTCGATAGAAACTTTTCTGAACTCTTTTAAAAGTTTTTCAATCTCTAAAGATGATTTACGTGCTCTTGCTCCTGCTGCTTTAACACCTTTTTCAGATAATGATTCAGATTCTGTTTTGAATACTTCTAATTCAGCGTTGATTTTTACTAATAGATCTTTCATGCTTGTATATGTTAAATTAAGTTCGCAAAAATATAAGTTTGCTTCATAGATAACGTAAGTTTAGTGTTAAAATTATCACAGTTTTTACCATATGAGTTAATATTACATTCACAACACACAAGAGTTACTTATAATCAATAGTTTACAAAATAAAAAAAGTTGTTATTTTACTTTAAAAAGATTTTTTTTGTTTGTTTGCAAGCCCTTACAAGGCATATAACTGTTAAATTATTATTTATTTTTGTCATAATTTACCTTTTTGGCATCTTTTTTAAATTGATTTTCCAAGGCGATTTCCATTTTTTTGGCTACAGACTTCTCTTCCTGTATCAAATTTTTCTTCTCTTCAGGATCTTTTTCAATATTATAAAGTTCTAAATCTGCAGGAGTATCGGCATGTCTGGTTCTGATTATTTTCCATGGCTTTCTGATTAAAGATTCCTGCAAATGGCCTCTTACATAAATTTCCTGATCTGCTATTGTTTTATTTTCTGAAATTACCGGCCAGATATTTTTGCCTTCAATGCTTTTCGGCAGATTATTATCTCCAGCCAAAGACAAAATACCGGGTAATAAATCTATTACCGAAATATAATTTTCATTCTTGTATTTCTCCAAATGATCTTTCCAGTAAAATATGCAGGGAACTCTTATCGCACCTTCATAATTTGATGTTTTCCAATCCCTGAGCGGAGTGTTATCTCCCAAAGTGGTATTGGATGGATGAATCCCATTATATTCATTTTTTGAATCCCAGTTTTCCATGGCACCATTATCGCTCATAAAGATAACCAGCGTATTTTCATCCAGTTTTTGCTGTTTTAACTTTTCAAGCAATATTCCGATACTATTATCCATGTGGCTCATGGCTGCGGCAAAATCTCTTCTCGAACTGTCTTTTATGGAATTTATATACGGATCTTTCCATTTTTGTTCTTCCTGTAAAGGAAAATGTGGTGCGCTGTAAGCCACTTCCAAAAAGAAGTTTTTCTTGGAATCTCTTTTTTCTGAAAGCCATTTTATCGCTTCATTCGTAATTAGATCAGTAGCATGACCTTGTTCTTCGATAAACTCACCATTTCGGTACCAGCTTTTGTCTCCGTTTTTATATAAATGTGTGTACTGATCGATTTGTCCGTGTAAAAAACCGTATGAATAGTCAAATCCGTACGCTGTTGGTCCGCTGCTTTGCTGTAACCCAAGATGCCATTTACCAACAAGTGCAGTTTGATAATTGTTTTTGTGCAATAATTTTGGCAATGTCGGAATAGAGTCCGGAAGCTTAAATTGGCTTTTATCGCTAATTGGAGCTACAATTCCCATACGGCTGGCAGGTCTTCCCGTAAATAAACTTGCCCTTGAAGGAGAGCAGGTTGGATTGGCATAAAACCGATCCAGTTCTACCCCATTTTTAGCTAAAAAATCAATATTTGGAGTTTTGATTACAGAACCGTGATACCCAACATCATTCCATCCGGCATCATCTGCAATAATCAAAATGATATTCGGTTTTTCTGATGAACTCATTTGATTTTTCTGACTATATGAAATTGAAAAACTAATCAACAATACAATCAAAAATTGCTTTTTTGTATTCATATTTTTTATCATTTTAAAAATTTAATAAAACTTGCTTCATTGAAAGTTTTTACATTAAAAGGGCTTCGACTCCGCTCAGCCTGACACTTGTTTTCAATTACATCAAACGATATAAATTATTTTACAGTGATATAATCCAATACAATTCCGGTTTGGTTTACGTTAATTGTAATCGTATGTTTTCCTTTATTTGCATTTGAAAGAGGCAGTTTTACAATAGCGCTGTTACGCAACACATTTTCTTTCCAGGTTTTGTCACGGTCTTTTGTATTGATTGAAAAAGACTGCGTTTTATTTCCATCTAGCTGTACTTCGATTTGATGATCAAAATTGTTGGCATGTGTTGGCAGCAAATGAATTTCTATTTCGTAATCGCCCGCATTTTCAATTTCGAATTCATAAGAAACAGTAGGTTTTTCAGTTCTAAAATAATTATGTTTTAACGGAAATAAAGTAATAGCGTTATTACTATAGCCTAAACCGTTAATGGTTTTCCATTGGTATTCTTTGGATTCTTTTTTAGAAATAAACTGATTTGCACTTATGAATTTTATCGCTTTTGAAGTTTCCTTAACTGAGACTTCTTTTGAAAATTCGGCTTTTTTAATAGAATCAAAAACAGGCAGATTTCTCGGACGCATTGACATCATGTGATTCCATTTGCCTTTGCTCAGCTTTTCATTATAAAAATCCGTCAGTTCTTTTATTTTGTTGTAGGCTTCATTAGATAGCGTTTCGTATTTTTTCTTCTCATTTGCATCCGAAGTTCTGCAAGCCAGATTCCAATATAAAAATTTATGGTTCATATAAGCCGCTGCTTCAATTGGGTAAATGACCAGTTGAAAATAGGCATCTTCACTTCCATCAGGAACAGCCGGACCAATACCTACAGCAACAGCAGAAGCCCACATCTCTACCTGGTCAATCAAATCATCGTAGGCTTTTATTCTTTCCAGGCATTCCTTTTCTGTAAAATCGGAAAACTTTATTTGCGTAGTTGGTTCTGTCTGACTCCATCCCATATATTCCGGTTTTCTGAGAAATGCAAGTCGGTAATGTTCTTCAAATACAGGACCTAAATATTCTGCAATTTGGGGAGAAAACTCTCTGACAAGCCATTGTTTTAAATATTGATTAATGCCATCTGACTTTATACTATTGATATCCCAAGCCAAATCCAGAAAAAGTTCTGTATCGTATTCTGCAGGTTTTATGTCCCCAACATTTACAATCCACATTTTTTTAGCTCCATTTTCATACGCTTTGGTCATTTCGTACCAAATTAAGCCCGGCTGAGTAGTACTTAACCAAAGATAATCGTGAGGTCTTCCCCAATAACTAATATGATAATAAACACCGCTTCCTCCCACCCTCTTTTGTTCTTCTTCATTACTTAATCGACGGATATAACCATAATTATCATCGGGCCAGACCAAAGTTATATCATCCGGAACTTTAAGTCCGTTATCGTATAATTCCAACACTTCTTTGTACGGAACAAAAGCCTGTGGAATCTCTTTTAAAGGTTTCTTAAACGTATTCGAAAGCATTTCACGCTGATTCAAAATGATCTTTTCAACCATATCGATGGATTCTTTCAAATCTTTCGCCCCTTCCATTTTGCTGTCGTGAACACCACGCATTCCTAAAGTCATAATGGTTTCGTTTTGAGCCGATTTTAATTCGTCTAAACGATCCTGCCAGTATTTGTCAACCTGAGTTTTATTGGTAAAATAATTATAGTCTCCATGAATTTTAGGTTTCCATTCGTCAACATTATTCCGAAGCATGGGCTCAGCGTGTGATGAACCGATAACCATATGGTATTTCTGCGCCATTTCTTTATTCCCCGGAAGGGTAAAAAAACCTTTTGTAGAGGGATGCATTGCCGGCCAGATGGTATTGGCTTTTAAACGCAGTAATAACTGAAATATCTTTTCGTAGGTTTTAGGTCCGATGTTTCCGACTTCCGGTTCGAATGTTTTTTCAGCCCAGGGTTCTAATCCCCAATCTTCATCGTTTAGAAAAATCCCTCTGTATTGTACGGATGGAGATGAAATAATCCCTTTTTTAAGAATGTTAAGTACTAATTTTTCTTTTTTTATCGGATGAACATCTGCCCACCATTTCCATGGCGAAATTCCCAGACGCTCCGTTATTTCGAAAATAGCATAGACAGTTCCTCTTACATCGCTTCCGGCAACCAAAAGATTTTCTTTCTCTTTTTTAATCGAAAATTTCTCCCATTGACCAGACAAATCTTTTGATTTTGACTTAAAAAAAACTGAAGAAGCCTGTCCGATATAAATTCCTTTTTTAGAAAACACAGCAGTTTCTATGATTTCTGGTCTTTTTCCTGTGATTTCTTTTACGTCATCTGCCAGTTCATTTACTGCCCAGACAATCAAAGGATCTGCATTTTTATCAATATAAATTGAAGCTGACTCATTAGAATTTGCAATCGTAAAATCAACTGAATTTTTATCCTGACTGTAAGAACTACTGCATAACAGAGCAAACAGCAACAGAAATCCAATAAATATATTTTTATTCATCTTTAAAACTATTAATCATCAAAGGACTTTTTTATATTTCCCTAAAAACAAAAGTTCAAAGTTTCTAAACCATTTACGTTAAAAACTTTGAACTCCTGCATTATTAAATCCTAAAAAAATTACTCAACTAACTGATTATTGATACGTACATTTTTTAAAGTAATTCCATCTACAATGCTTTTGTCAATAGCTGTTTTTGTTGCTTCGATATTCAGATTTTCAAAAGTAAAATTAGACAAACGAACATTTGGGTCTTTTTCTACGTTAAAAAATGTATCCGATTTCATATTTATATTTTTTAAAGTCACATGATCCCCATAAGATAACGGAACATCAGGACGTCCTTTTAGATCAAAAAATTGTTTCCACGCCAGCACAACCAGACAGTTTTTAGCTGTTCCTTTAATATCTTCAACCCTGATATACTCATATCTTTGAGGAGTATCCGGTCTCATTTTTAACCACAACATTCTCGTTGCGCCTTCGATTGTAGAATTACGCATGATGACATTTCGGTTGTGGATAGACTCGCTTCCGTTGGTTAAAGCTGAATGGCAAAATCCATACGTACAGTCCTCTATAATGATATTAACATTTCCTCCGTTGTTTTTGTCCTGATCTGCATAAGGGCCTTTTCCACCTTTTAAAGCAACTGCATCATCGTTTACCGACATATAACAGCCCTTTATTAAAACATTGGTACAGATATCTACATCAATCGCATCGGTACTTGGAGCCTTAATTTCTAAATGTGGAGAGAAAATATAAACATCAAGCAATTTGACATTATTACATTTGTAAAAATGATTCGTCCAAAACCCTGAATTGATCAGTTTTACATCCTGAAATTGTACATTATTAGAGTTCCATACAAAAACCAGTCTTGGTCTTGAAACTTCTAAATTGGTACATTTTGGATTAATTTTGCGCCTTGCCCAGAAAGCTTCGTAGTATTTATAACCGTTTCCGTTGATGGTTCCTTTTCCCGAAATAGAAAAATTATCTACGCCATACGCATTTACCAAAGCCGGAAAATAATCCAGATTCTGACCTTCCATTCGGGATGGCATAATTGGATAATTTGAAATATCATCAGAACCTTTTAAAGTTCCTCCTTCCGAAACATATAAACTTGTTTTAGGTTTAAAAAACAAAGCACCACTCAGGAAAACTCCTTTTGGAATTACAATTACTCCCCCACCATTTTTAGATGCTTTGTCAATTACTTTCTGAATCGCAACAGTCTGAATTTTGGTACTGTCTTTTTTAACTCCAAAATCTGTAATCGTATACTGTTTCCCTAAATCTTTTAGCTGAATTTTAGTATAATCCTTAAACCATGGTGTAATTTCGCTTCCATCAGGAAAAGTGTCGTCTTTATAATTTTGAGAAAATGCAGACTGAGAAATTCCAAAAATGCAGATTGCAAGTGTCAGTAATTTTTTCATTGTATCTTTTTGGTTTTTAAATTTTATGAGGCATAATTTTAGTCTTCGTGAGCTATTAAGAATTCTTTTTTTCTTAAATATTTAAAAATAGCATAATTATTTCGACTCCTTTTTACGATTCCAATTCTTAATTAATCAAATTTATTCTATTCTTATTTTTTTTGTATCCTGTACTATCTGTTATAAGTGTTAAATAAAAACACAGGATGCTGCAGGATAACAATGCTGCCATATTCTGCTATTTTTACTTTTATAAATATTTTTTATGATACAGAAATCCCGACACATCTTCCTGTTAATGACTGTTTTATTTACGCTAAGCAGTTTTAAAAATGACGAAATTAACCTCGAAGGCAACTGGCATTTTGAAATTGACAGAAACGATGAAGGAATTACCCAAAAGTGGTACAACCGAAATCTGGCAGATGTTATAAAACTTCCCGGTTCTATGGCTGAATTTCTAAAAGGAGATGATATTACGCTCAAAACAAAATGGACGGCTTCTATTTATGACAGTTCTTTTTATTTTATTCCGAGATTAGAAAAATACCGCCAACCCGGAAACATTCATATTCCGTTTTGGCTAACGCCTGCCAAACACTATGTTGGAGCTGCATGGTATCAAAAGGAAGTCAATGTTCCTGCAAACTGGAAAGGCAAACGAATTCTGCTTCATTTAGAAAGAGCCCATATAGAAACCAGAGTCTGGATAAACGATAAGGAAGTCGGTTTGCAAAACTCTTTAGTTGCTCCACATGTCTATGATTTAAGTGCTTTTCTCGTTCCGGGCAAACAACGCATTTCTATTCGGATTGACAATAGGATTACCAAAATAAATGTAGGTCCTGATTCGCATAGCATTACCGATCATACACAGGGAAACTGGAATGGGATTATCGGTAAAATAGCCCTAGAGTCATTTTCGCCGGTTTATATTGATGATGTTCAGATTTATCCTGATGTAAAAAACAAAAAAGCACGTGTAAAAGTCACGATAAATAACAGTACGACAAATGAATTTAACGGACACCTTTCTTTATTCGCAAAAAGTTTTAATTCTGTAAAATCTGACCAGACAAAAGAAATTATAGATGAAATAAATGTTTCTGCTTCAAATAGCAAAACTATTGAAATAGAAGTTCCTTTCGGGAAAGGAATGCTTACATGGGATGAATTTGATCCCGCATTATATCATCTGGAAGCAAAACTGAATGCTAAAGGAATACAATCTGAAAAAAAAGTTCAGTTTGGAATGCGTGAATTTAAAATAAAAGGGAATCAGTTTTTGATCAATGATGTTCCGGTGTTTCTTCGCGGAACGGTGCACAATTGCGAATTTCCATTAACCGGTTATCCTGCAACCACTGTAGAAGCCTGGGACAAAATTTTTAAAACTATCAAATCCTACGGCTTAAATCATGTACGTTTTCATTCGTGGTGTCCTCCCGAAGCTGCCTTTATTGCAGCCGATAAAGCGGGAATCTATTTACAGCCCGAAGGTCCTAGCTGGCCTAATCACGGCCCAAAAATAGGATTGGGTCAGCCGGTTGATCAGTTTTTGTATGACGAAACTATACGAATGGCAAGAGATTATGGCAATTATGCGTCGTTTACCATGCTTTCTGCGGGAAATGAACCTGCAGGAAAACAGGTAGAGTATCTGAATGCCTTTGTGGATTTCTGGAAAGCAAAAGACAACAGAAGGGTTTACACCGGAATGTCTGTTGGTGGAAGCTGGCCTGTTGTTCCAAATGCAGAATATCAGTCCCGTGGTGGTGTAAGAGGTCTAAACTGGAATAAATTACCAGAAACAGAATCCGATTTCAGTACCGGAATTGCTCCTTTTAAAGTGCCATTTGTAGCACACGAAATCGGTCAATATTGTGTTTTTCCGAATTTTGAAGAAATACCAAAATACAAAGGGGTTTACAGAGCTAAAAATTTCGAAATGTTTAAGCAGGATCTTCAGGATCATAATATGGCTGATCAGGCGAAAGACTTTTTGAATGCCTCCGGAAAACTACAGGTTTTATGTTATAAAAACGAAATCGAAAAAATGTTGAGAACTCCCGGATATGCGGGATTCCAGGCGTTAGGCTTACAGGATTTTCCGGGTCAGGGAACCGCTTTAGTAGGTGTTTTGGATGCCTTTTTTCAGGAAAAAGGATATACGTCGACACAAGAATATAAGCGCTTTTGTAACGAAACAGTTCCTTTGCTGAAAGTTCCAAAGTTTGTTTACACCAATACCGAAATTTTAAAAGCTGAAATAGCACTTTTTCACTCCGGCAAAACTTCTTTGCAAAATGTGGTAATTAGCTGGACTTTAAAAAATGAGAAAGGAATTGTTCTTACTGAAGGCAATTTCGATGCTAAAACTTTCGAAAACGGAAACGGAATATTCGTTGGAAACCTTACTTTTCCATTAAATAAAATTAAAGAAGCATCTAAATTAAATCTTGAAGTAAAAGTCAATAACACTGCTTTTATCAATGATTGGGACTTTTGGATTTACCCTGAATCTAATCCTGAAATTGCTTCTTCAATTTATTACACAACTTCTTTAGATGATAAAGCAAAAGAAGTTTTACAAAATGGAGGAAAAGTATTTTTGAATGCTTCAGGAAAGGTTGTAAAAGGAAAAGAAGTAGAAATGCATTTTCTTCCGGTTTTTTGGAATACCTCCTGGTTTAAAATGCGTCCACCTCATGTTACCGGAATGCTTATTCAGGATAAAAGTCTCGCCTTTGCCAACTTCCCAACCAGTTTTCATAGTGATTTGCAATGGTGGGAAATTCAACACCGTTCACAGGTGATGAACCTTGAAGATTTTCCGGCAGATTTCCGTCCGTTGGTTCAGCCTATTGATACCTGGTTCATGAACCGTAGATTAGCTTTGGTGTTTGAAGCCAGTGTTGGAAAAGGAAAAATCATAGTAAGCAGCGCTGATTTAAGACCAGATGTTGAAAATAAACCAGCAGCAAAGCAGTTATTCATTTCCTTGCAGCAATACATGAATTCTGCTGCCTTTAATCCAAAAGGAAATTTGGATTTTGAAGTATTAAAAGACATTTTCGTGAGTCCTTCAAAAGAGCAATTTAAAACTTTTACCAAAGACAGTCCCGATGAACTGAAACCGAATTCTAATCAGAATAAAGTGAAATAAGTACTTAAGTTATACTTTATATAAATACAATTAAAAACTTAATAAAGAAAAAAAAGGCGATTATAAAATATTTTTCACAATCGCCTTTTTAGTATCAATCAGCCTTAGAATTTTATTCTTCTATTTAGTAATTTGAATTATTTGACATTCCTTTTCAGCCATTCTTTTGGAACATTCACAATACAGATATTCATCGAGCGATTGTCTTCAGAAAGCATTGCCGACTGGATCTGGATTTTCGTTCCGTCTCTGTTAAACGTGGGATGAATATGATCAGCCGCCGTTGTTTTATGTCCTGTGGTAAGTATCATCATTTCGTTTGTATTTCGGTCAATTAAATATAAACTTCTTGAAAAATCATCTCCAACTGCCCAGCGTCCGTCAGCGGAACCGTGTACATGCCATAATCCGCTACCGCTTTTGGTTTGTCCGGCAATAATCATTTCTCTGGTTCTAAGATTTACAATTCCTAAGCCAGTAGGTTTTTCACGTGTTCCGGTATTGCCCCAATTGCTTTCCTGTCCGGGATTAACCGGATTTCTGATTTCGCCATTTTCAGCAATTGCTACGGGAGCTTCTTTCTGAATATCTATTTTTCGATGCCCCATAATCGCTATTGCTACTTCATCTTTAGAAATCACTGCTTCGTGTGTGACCCATTCAAAATCAGATTCGGGATACAAAGGTCTTAGGCCTGTTCCATCTGCCATAACGGTCCACGTTCTTTGAGGCGACTTTCCTCCTGTTTCCCAACAGAAAACCAGTTCACCCGGATTCCAGATATTTGACTGGATATGCCCAACTTGAAATGGTACTGAAACCACATGCTTAAATTCGCCTGTTTTTAAATTCATGCTGCTTATTCCGCCTGGTCCTGCACCCATATTTCTTGGACCAATGCTTTTCTCTATTTTTACATTCGGATCTAAGTGTCTTGCTGCTTCTTCTTTTCCGATTCTGAAATAAATTCGTTCTTCATCAGCATCCAGAGCCACATCGCCTGAAGCTCCCATTTCCGGATTGGTTACACCACAAATTCGTTCATAAGCAGAAACTGGTTTCATTTTTCCGTCCTGACTGTCTTTAAAAACAGCTTCCAGATTTACCTCTATGATCTGCATTTTATCACCTTCGCCTTTTCGCATAAAATACAATTTCATGCTTTTTTGAGCCATACATAAAGTCCCGCTGTAACCGCCTTCTGTAACCTGAACCATTATACCCGATTTTTCATTGACCGCCACTGCTTCACCGTTCGCTCTTTTAGTTCTGAAAATGAGCCATTCTCCATCAGCTGTCCATTGCGGATGCGTTGGGTAAGTTTTAGAATCTCCTGCTGATTTTGTGGTTAAAAATATGAGTTCGTGACCCGTGACAGGGTCTTTGATTATCTTTTTTTCCGATGGAAAACGGGTACCAATCTGACTAAAAACGGCTACGGTAAAGAAAAAGGAAATTATGTTTATTGTGGGTTTTAATTTCATCTTGGTTTCATTTTTAGGAATTGACAAGTCTGTTATTACTGCCTGCATTAATCTCGCAAAGGCGCAAAGACGCAAAGTTTTATTTATTTCGAAGTAATAGAATTTGACTAAAGCCCATAATGCAAGACAATTTTAACCTCCAGCTCAAGCTAGAGGCTATTCAATTTTATGGCTCGTAAAATAGTTAACTATAATTTTTTTAGAATAATTTACTTCAATCGTTAATATGACTAAAATTCAAAACTTCTAACTTCTCACAAATAACATTTTACTTTTAACTTACTTGTGCAGATTGTTTTTACCTTCAACTTTTAGCTGTATTGCACTGTCGTTTATCTGAAACTGATTGTCTTTTAACAGCAAAATCACTTCGGCTCCAGCCAATAAAACCGGACCATAACCGTGAGCGGCAAAAACATTTATAGGACGGTAATAATAAAAAGCAGGGTCAAAGCCCATGCCTGTTCCTACGCAGGTTCCTTCTACCTGTCCTTTGTCATTAACTTTTGAAGCAACTGCATTCCAGCCTAGTAAAACAGCAGGTCCGTAGGTCATTTTATCTACATATCCACGATTAATTGCTCTGGCAATAGAATACGTGTAAATAGCCGTTGCAGAAGTTTCCAGATACGAATCATTTTTATCCAGCAACTGATGCCAGAAACCGGTTCCGTGCTGATACTGCACCAAGCCGGCGATATGTTTTTGCAATTGTGCCAAAACCTGAGGATATCCGGGATGATTTTTAGGCAAAACTTCAAGTAATTCAACCATGGTCATTATTGCCCAGCCATTAGCTCTTGCCCAATGAAACTGCGGGTGCACTTCCATAGACTCAACCCAGCCGTGCATGTAGATTCCTTTTTGCTCGTTGAACATTCTTTTAGAAAACTGATTAACCTGTTTTACGGCATCATCAAAATATTTTGTCTCACCTGTGTAAGCTCCCATTTGTGCTAAAGCCGGTACACTCATAAACATATCGTCTAACCAGAGCGTATTGTCCTGAGGCCTGTTTCTGGCTAAAGTTCCGTCTTTTAACCTAAACTGTTCATTGCTGATAAAGCGGATGTAATTATTAACCAAAGGATCAATATTGGCTTTTAAACCATCTTTTTTTGCCTTAATAAAAGCGGTACAAAGCGCTCCTGCAAAATCCAAAGCTTCGGGATGAAGCGTTTTCAGCATGTCTTTGTCTTTGATGTTTTTTTCCTGAATATTTTCTGCAACATCAGCGATTAATTGTATTCTTTTATTGGAATAATCGGCAAAGTATTTCTCTCCTGTAGCTTTAGATGCCAAAAGCATTCCGGCATAGGTTACGCCCCATTCGTAACTCGTAAGCCTGAAAGCACCCGGTTCGAAAATTACGTCTTCTTTATTTTTCTTATAGTCTGTAATTTCAGCCTTTGTTGCTGCATTTACAATTTTTGAAGCTGAATTTTTATCCAAAAAACTATAAACTCTGTCCAATACTGCTTTTATATTTTCCTTTTGAGGAATAACATAAGGTGTAGGATAATCAGGCTGCATTAAATGTAAAGGCGTTGTAGCATCATTGGTTTGGGCATTTGCAAAACTGCAAGTTCCAAAAACAAATAAGGCTATAATTTTGGTTGATTTATAGTTCATGGTTAGATATTTTAGTTAGTGAAATTTTATTATTTGCTTACTTCAACCTTTATTTTGGCCGAAAGCTGTTTAGCAAGAGTCGTTACATAATTGCTGAAATAAGCAGCATCTTTAAAGTTTGGATCAGCGCTCAGTTCCCATCCTGCAACAGGATAATAACTAATTGGCTGATTATTTTTTGTACTCACTTTTATCAAATAGGAATTGGTCAGTTTACCTGTTTTTGGAGCTTCGATATAACCTTTGTAAGCCTCTTTTGGAATAATTATAGCCGTTCCCAGAATCCACTGACGCTCATAGGTTAATTTATCATGAAGGATAAAACAAACGTAATCTCCGGAATCAACTACCTGCAACGGATTTTGGTTATTAATATTCGAGAATGCAATAGCCAGCGTTTCATTTCCTTTAAGTCCGTTTAAAGAAACCGTATTTTTATATCCGTACATTCCCGGCCAGATGGAAGCAGTTTCCTGTACCTGATATTTATTGCCGGAAGCCTGCCAGTTTTGATATTTATAACTTAAAACCGAATTTACCGGACCTTCACTCACAATTTTAAAAGTCGTTTTTTCAACATTATTGATTGTATCGTTAATCAGAATTCCGAGTCTATTGATTTCTTCTCCAACAATTAATCCATAACCGCCTAATCCGGCAGAAGTTCCAACAGGAAAAATATCCCTTCCCCAATCGTGCATCTGATGATAATTATCTTCTACGGCGCCTTTGCTGCTAATACCTACATTTTCAGGCGTGATTCCGGGAGTTCTTTTACCAAAAACATCTTTACAGTTTCTTCCGTCCAGATAATGCCTGAAACCTACCTTATCATTTTCCCAGGTTGGGCCATCGGTCTGGTATTTTTGAAAACCTAATTTTTTATACACCTGATTCGCTAACAAAACTTCTTCGGTTGCAGGCTGAACAGGTAAATTTTCCGCTTCTCTTTTTCCGAAACGGGCACTGGTTTTTACTGAATATTTAGGATCTGTCTCTGACCATTTCAATTCCACTGTTTTCTTTTCTTTTGCCGAAAAATCAGCCACAAAGAATAATTCATCCCATTTTCCGTCACCATCCAGATCATTTACCTGAGCTGGAATAGTATCTGAATTCTGCAAAAGGATTGGAAAAGATTTTTCAATACCTTTAACCTTAAGCGTACTTCTTTTTATTGAAACCGTTTTTTGAGGCAATTCCAAATCCAAATTATTGGTTAAAACAATTTTAGCCGATTGTGATTTTTGAGCTTTACAACTTATAAAAATCATAGTCGATAAAGCGATTGAAAGACAGAGTTTAGTTTTCATTATTGTGATTTTATTTTACTACTTATTTTACGGCAACATCCCAGATTTTTGATAATCTTGATTTTCCTTTTGGGCCTGAAATCTCTAAAACTACGATATATTTTCCGGCCTCATTATATTCATGAACCGGATTTTTTTCTGATGAAAAACTTCCGTCCCCAAAATCCCATCTGTAAGATTCAATTTCGCCTACAGACTGATCGATAAAAGCTACCGTTCTTTTGTTTTTATCAATTACATTGAACGTCCATTTAGCATTTATTTCCTTTTGGAATTGTTTTTCCAAAGGCATTAATTTAAACGGAAGACTGTAAGAAGCATTTCCGTACATCGTATGTTCTTTGGACAGGTTCCAGAAACCGTTATTTTTTTCGTTATTTACATCATCATAATCAATGATGGCCCAGCAAAGTCCGATGTTTTTATTTTCCTTCAATATGGATTCTACTGCTCTTGACGAATCGTTTCCTGCATAATCAAAAGGAGTGATCCAGAATTCTAATGTCAGTTTTCCTGATTCTCCAGCTTTAAAATTATAACTGGAAGCAGCATTCGCATACGGAAGTTCCTTAATCCATGGCTGACTGCCCCAAACCAGTGTCCAGTCTTTTCCTTCGGCAGGAGTGAAAATATGATAGTTTTGTGCATGAACACCATGATAAGAAAAATAAGCATCCATAGTATTTGTTAATGCTTTATTAGGATGAAACCGGTCTATAAATGGTCCGCCCGACTGATCTGCATCAACAATCACTTCAAACGTATCATTATGTAGTCCCGGCAGAGAAAAATCCCAATAGTCATCATAAGCTTCATATAAAAAATACAGTCGGTTCAGTCCTTTAACCCATGCCACTTTTACGCTTATATCTATGTTTTTAGGATTTGCTTTTGCATGTTTTCCGCTGTCTTCCCATAGCTGATCCATTCCGACAATATAACTTTCAGGGACCATTTTCCAGTCATCTGATTTTCCGTCAATGGTTGGAATTTTATTAGCTGGAAACTGAAAAACCTTAAAAGTCCTTGTGTCTTGTGACCAGCATTGAAACATCATGCAAAATAGTATCGCTCCTAAAAATGTGTTTTTTGTATGAAGTCTCATAAGTATATTTTAAAAATTTTCCTTTCCCTGTTGCTGTATATTAAATTATGGTAAATCACAAAAATAATTAATCTAAATGAAAAACTTCCTTCAGACCAATAGCAACAGGAGAATTATCCGGATTCGTTTCCATAATATCGCCCATGTAAGCCCACCATTTTTTTACAATCGGATGGTTTGGCAACAAATCAAAATCAAAATCATCACTTATTTTTTGAACGGCAAAAAGTATCAGTGTTTCTTCATCCAGAAAAATACTATAATCCTGTATACCGGTTTCTGAAAGGAGGCTTGCTAATTCAGGCCAGATCTCGTCATGTCGCTTTTTGTATTCAGCTTCAAAACCTGGTTTTAATTTCATTTTAAAAGCATTTCTAATCATCATTATAAGTTTTAATAAAGTTATTTTTTAAAGATATTTACATTATTTTAAAGATAAACGAAGAAGCCGTTTCAAATTTCCCGCCTTGTGAAGCAGTAAATAAATATGTTGCTTTTCCGTTTTGGAATAACAACTGTGGACGTTCTGCACGCCCATAACGGTTGAGATGTTTTGGCGCTTCTGGCTGAGTTATATATTTATTCAGCGGCTGATAGGATATTGAAGGTTCAGACCAATGAATTCCATCATCCGAGTCCATATACAATCCGTTGTCTTGTCCGAAAACACCCAAATCCCTTGCCAGCATTTTAAATTTATTATTTTCATACCACACAAAAGCATCTTCGCATTGTTTGTTGTCTCCTAATTTAGAGAAATCGATAACAGGATTTCCTTCATATTTTTTATAAGGCCCATTAAGAGATTTAGCAACTGCTAAACCATATTTTCTGTTTCCTTTAATTGGAAATTTTGAATGTACATAATTTTCTGTATCCAATGATTTATAATATAGCCAGTATTCGCCGTTTGGATGTTTTAAAAAAGAAGGATTTGTAGTCAAAAGATCATCCCAAAAGCCTTCATTTCCCGGAAGCAGCAAAGGTTCATCCGGTCTTTTCCATGGTCCGTAAAGAGAACCTGAAGTGGCTAATCCAATACGTTTTGTATTCATTTTACCATTAGAGTTTCCCATGAAAAAAAGTGCATATTTTCCATCCACAAAATGAATACTGGGATTATGACAGGTCGTTGCATCCCAAAAGCCTTCGCCACGGGGAGCCAAAACGGTACTAACATACGTATATGGGCCTTCTGGTTTATCAGCGGTAGCATGAGCAATTTCAGACCCGTTAATCCAGCCGCTCATTGATTTAGACTTTTTCCAGCGCGAAAAAAAGACATGAATTTTACCATCGGGCCCTTCAATAGGGCTGTTGCACCATACGTAATAATCTTCAAATTCAAGGGCACGTCCAACCGGTTTCAGTTTTTTTTCAAAATCAGAAATTTTTGGATCAGTTTTAAAACTATTTGCTTTAAGTGAAAAAGGAAGATATAGCCCTATAAGAGCTAGCGAATTTCCAATTATGAATTTTCTTCTGTTCATTTAATATTCAAAATTAATGTTTTAAATTAATCTTAACTGGCTTATCACGATTACAGACAATTTCGCCATTATTATATTCCAATTCAGCAACTTGTATAGAACTTCTTCTGGTTTCAAAATTGTCGATTCCTTTATTTTCAGGAATCCTTCCCGGATGCGTAAAGTAGAAAACATATGCTTTATCGCCATTTACAATTACATCTGCATGTCCGCCGATTACTTTATCGTCTTCACCCGTTCCCGGAATCCGAAGAATGTTTTGTTCCTGTCTTTTCCAGTTTATAAAATCATCCGAAGAGAAAACAGCCAAGCCTTTCCACGGATCTGTAATCATCCAGTTTTTTCCTTTCCAACTAAAAATTTTAGGGCCTTCTCCCCTGTCTTTTACTACTTTTTTGCCACTGTCTGTCCAATGGTACAAATCTTTACTGTCGGCATAATAAATGGATTTTCCATCATTCTCATTATTATAGTACATACGCCAGTTTCCGTCAGGCAATTGAAAAACAGAAGCATCTATATAGCGTTCTGAAGCGAGTTTTAGTTGTGATTCAAATTTCCAATCTATTAGATTTTTACTGGTTAAATGGACAATATATCTCGGATGTTTCCAATCTTCAAAAATACCCGGAACAATCGTCAGGTACATATGGTATTTACTTTTATGTTAAATAACTTCCGGAGCCCAATACGTAACATCTTTAATTGAATAACCAATATTGCAATTCGTTTTATGTTTCCAATGTGCTCCATCTTCTGATTTGGCAATTCCAATTGGAGTTCCATGCACCCAGCTTACACCATTTCCGCTAATATTCGCCCTTCGATTGGTATAAAACATGAGCCATTTTTTATACTTTTTGCTCCAGATAATAGTTGGGTCTGCAGCGCCATCAAAAACAGGATCGCGATATAAAGGTTTATCTGCGATTTCATTATTTATTTTTTGAGGAATATTCTGAGCAAAAATGGGAAGGCAAAATAAGAGCTGTAAAAAAACTATTCTTTTGAAGTTAATGAGGTAAAATTTCATAGAACACAGTATGGTGGTTGCTTCAAATATATTTATTTATTCTTCGAATAGTATCCTGTGCTATACTGTAGTTTTAAGGCATAAAAAAAGAAGATTTACAAAAACTGTAAACCTTCTTTTTTAGAGTCCATTACGATATTACTTTTCAATCATAATTTTAAGTGTTTCGGTATCTTCATCGCTAATTACTTTTAGAAAATATACACCCTGATTTTGATTCGGAATACTAAAGGCAACATTCTGATCATTACCAGTAAGTTCTATTTCCTTTTTCATTACAACCTGTCCGGTAATATTAGAAATTACAACTGTAGCCTTAGATGATTTAAAACCATTGAATCGAACATTAAATTGTCCCGAGGAAGGATTTGGATAAGCAAAAACTTTTGTGCTTATTGAAGCAGCTGATTTTTTAACTCCTAAATTAGAAATATCTTTTATGGTAATATTGGATGTCGGAACCGGAGCCATATCATAACCAAGAAAAAAACTTGGATGCGGAGGCTGATTGTAAGCCGAATTTTGCCATGCAATTGCCGTACGATATTGAGGATCATGCATCAAAGTAGGAATTCGATAATCTGTAGCAATATTAGTTGTAAAAAGAATCAAAGCAGTGTTATCTGTACGGCGAAGAATAATTTCCTCTCTCCAGTCGCCTAAAATATCACCCGTAAGAGCCGGATTCTTTTTAGAATCATTATTAGAAGAAACCGGAGCAGCCTGATAAATAGTAAACAAACGGTTTAATGACTGTGTTGCCGGATTCCATTTGTCCATAATAGTACCGTCTAACAATTCACGGCCTAAATCACCATCCCACCAAACAGCGCCATTTACCGCCTGACTTCCGTTAGTTGGTTTACTGGTTCCGATCTGACCATCCTGAACGTTATACAAGTTCCCGGAAGAACTCCACATTTCGTATCCTCTGTGGTTTGGGTCAATATCTGCTGCCAGCGCACGGCCAACGTCTCCTGTCGTTACAGCTCCAAAAATCATTTTTCCGGTTTTGGCATCGTTAAGCCGGATTCCGTATGGGCTGTACTGACTTTCAGACTCCAGACACTGCCAGATCTCCTGACCGGGACGATCGGGATCCATATCCGACATGTGAAGTGCGTCTCCATGTCCCTGTCCGTATGTCCAAAGACGTTTTCCATCATCGTTAATAGCACTTGAACCGTTGATGATTTCGTCTTTTCCGTCACCATCAACATCGCCAATCGTCATCTGATGATTCCCCTGACTTGAAAGTGCATTATTCCCAGGATCGCTTGCGTCTTTACTATCGAAAATCCATCGAAGCGTTAATTGTCCGTCACGCCAGTCGTAAGCGGCACGCATCAGTTTATCATAATACCCCCGTCCTACAATAAGACTCGGGCGGGCACCATCTAGATACGCTACAGCAGAAACAAAACGATCCTGACGATTTCCATACGTATCTCCCCAATCTGCTGTATTTGCCCTTGCCGGCTGATAGGCAACCGTTGCCATCGCTGCTCCTGTCAGACCGTTGAAAACAGTCAGGAATTCTGGACCTTGTTGTACCCATCCGCCTGAATTTCTATAATCTACAGTTGAATTACCAATCACTACTCCCGCTCCATCAATTGTACCGTCAGCTGTTTTTAAAATTATTTCAGCTTTTCCGTCTCCATCAAAATCATACACCATAAACTGATTAAAGTGCGGACCGGCATTTACGTTTTTACCAAGATTGATACGCCAAAGCAAAGTTCCATTCATTTTATAACAGTCAAAAATCTGATCTCCCGAAAATCCTCCTCCGTTATGATTCAATAATGTAGGATCCCATTTTAAGAAAATTTCATATTCACCGTCACCATCAACATCACCAACACTGGCATCATTTGCCGTATAAGTATAAGCTGTCCCATCCGGAATTGTGCCTGCCGGTGGAATTTGTATTGGAATTGACAATTGATTATTTGCCCAAACCGAAACAGGAGTTGTTGCTGCACCTTCAGTACCATTTATAACTGTTTTTATGGTATAGCTTCCATCTGTTGCAATATTATCAATATAATTTGTCGAAGTCGTAATTGGAGCAGCATTTATTTTTACATTATCACGGTAAACATTAAAAGCAATACCTGAAGGATCATTTCCTAACAATCTCCAGCTAATGAAAACCTCATTAGCAGATTTACGCAACGCAACAACCCCTCGGTTTAAAAATTCTACCTGTTTAGGGGTATTCACAACTGCATCAGGCAATGCTAATGTGTTCAATCTGACATTTTCTCCATAAGTAGTACCACCATTAATAGCATAAGCTCTTGCATAATAAAGCGTAGCTGGCGAAAGTCCAGAAATGCTTACCGAAAAATTGCCTTTTCCGGCGGTACCTGCAACAATTTTGGTATTGGCTACCGTTGGATTGATACTCATACTGTAAACAATTCCCCTTTCTGTAATTGCCGTTCCTCCGTCAGAAGTAATATTTCCACCAGATTCGGCAGATGTGGTTGTGATATTGGCTACTGCATTTGTAGTCAATACTGCCGGCGGAGGAGCAGGAGCATAACTCCTAACAATAGGCGTTACAATACTGCTTGAATTCGTTTTGGTATAAACTACAAAAGGATATAAACTTCCTGCAGCCATAGTTAAATTACCAACAGGTTCATCAATTCCTCTTGTTACTGTTGGGTCTTTCATTTCTGTCCATGCTGTTGCACCAGCGACTTGTTTGAACACACGGGCAGAATAGGTTGGCGTACTGCTTACATTATCTATAAAAGAACAGTAAAGATTACCTGAAACATCTTTAATTAAACTTAAACTTGGTGAATCTCTCGAAGCTATTCTTGTTGCAGAGCTCCATAATGTGGTAGTTTTGTTATACTCAATAGCTGTTGCCCTATTTGAATCAGCTGTATTAAAATAAACAATAACCGGATTACCTGCCGAATTGATTGCTATACTGGTATGTCTGATACTGGCAGTAACTGTTGGTGTAATATAGCTCCATGATCCTCCGCTGAATTTATAAAAAGCCATTGTTCCAGTTGAAGCTGTAGCTGTAGCCAGACTACAAAACACCAGCCAGGGTACATCTGCTTCATCTATTACAAGGCTTACCCCTACGGCTATTTGTGCTGCATTTGTTGTAGTATTTAAAGGAATTGTCCCTACAGTAACCCATGAAGTTCCATCAAATTTTTTAACTGTTGGAGTTAAAGAAGTACCTTCACCAAAAGCAATGTAAGGATTGTTATCCGAATCAAAAGCCAGCGAACATCTTGGTGTTGAGCCGTATTGTGAAACAGAATTGGTAACTGAACCAGTAGAAACATAAAGATTATTGTCCAAATTATTCAATGGTTCCCAGGAATCAGTTGCATCATTATATATTTTTACGGCCAATTTATTTCCATTTTCGGCATCCACGTAAGTCACGAAAAATCGATTGGTCTTATCTAGTATAATTCTGGAAAAATTGAGATTACCTCCAATATCATTACCCACTTGTTCCCAATTTCCCGTTACAGTATTTCTCTTTTTTACCTTAACAACAGATCCTGTTCCTTCCCTGAGAACTACATAAGGAACATCATTTAAAACTGCAATAGAAGTATAACTTGAGGCAGCAGCAGATACCTGAGATTCGTTGCCTAAAATATTCCAATTTTGAGAAAAAGAATTGTGAGTTATTAAAAGATTTAAAATTGTAAAAAGAAAAATTTTATAAAAATTATTCCGAAAATGAATCCGAGCAAATTCAAAAAGTACATGTTTTTTCATAATTGGTGGTTAAAAGGTTAGTACTACTAAAATTATCCGGATAATTCTTTAACACCATCCTGTTCCACCCTGCTAATTTTCTGTAAATTAGCTTTTTACATCTTATAAACTCCAGTAAAAAAAATCAATAACCTGAAAATCAAACACATAGAGTTCAAGAATTTGTTTTATTATAAAACCAATTATGAATTATTTAATTATCTATTTATCAACAATTTAAATACAGTTTTTATAAAAATAAAATTCCCGGTTTATTCTCTAGTTGAGAATAAACCGGGAATGAATGCTTTCAAATATAATACAGACTCGATTTTAATTATTTAGATCAGTACGAAAAGGAGATGCCGGTAAATTTTCAGCATTAAATAAATTAGGTTCCGGAACTGCTTTCCATGCAAAACGAACTGATTTTGGATTTTTTACTTTGTCAGAAGAAACCACTATCATCTTTCCGTCAATTTTGGCAACAGCCGGATAGTAGGTTTTATCATCTCCAGCAATTTCAAATTCTTTTAAATTTTCATTTGTTTTTTTGAAACCTGAATCAACATAATCAAAAAATAGCTGAATTTTGTCTTTTTTGATTTTCATGTGATCATAAATCGGTCCCGAATACACCAGTTTTTCTTCTTTGTACGTTTTTGCCAAAGCTATTAATGCCAGTCTGTGTCCTACGGTTTGTTTGTCAATTGGATGGATATTGTTTGTATCGCCTACATCTGTTGTAACTGCCATTCCGCTATTTGGTATTGTTTTTAATGATAACAATTGCGCTTCCCTGATTTCAGGAGTCTGTCCTTTATGAGGTGTTATTTGTACATAATAAAAAGGGAAATCACCTTGTTTCCAGTCATCTCTCCAGTTTTTTACCATGGCCGGAAATAAGGTTTGATATAATTGTGCTTTACCTGAATTGCTTTCTCCCTGATACCAGATTACACCTTTCATGGTATAATTTATTAATGGATGTAACATTGCATTGTAAAGTACGTAAGAAGTTTTATTGGCTTCTTTTTTAGGTTTTTTAAGTTCGGCTTTTAAAGTGTTATTATTAGCCTGTTTTTCATTTCTTAAATTCAGGTAATAAGTTTCTAATTTTTCCTGATATACTTTTTCGTTTTTAGCATCTTCTTCCAGAATAGTTAAGAATTCCGGATTATCTTCCAAAACATTTTGAGAAGTCCAGGCTTCTGCTTTTGTACCACCCCAGGAAGTAGAAATTAAACCGATCGGAATTTTTAATTTTTGATACAACTCTCTTCCATAAAAATAAGCCACAGCCGAAAACGTTTTTATTGTTTCAGGTGAACATGCTGCCCATCTTCCGGTAACGTCGTAAAGTGGTTTTGGAGAAGCATTCGTTAAAACTGTAAACAATCTGATATTTGGAAAATTGGCATTTATAATTTCTTCTTCATAATTTTTAACACCGGTTTTCCATGTTCCTTCTTCTTTTCCAACAGGAAAATACATATTCGACTGACCGGAACAAATCCAAACCTCACCAATAAGGACGTTATTGAGTACAATTTTGTTTGAAGCATTAATTGTTATGGAATATGTTTTTTCACTTCCTTGCGGAGTATCAACTGCAACTTTCCAGTTACCTGCTGGATCTGCAATAACTTCTGTTGAAGCATTTTGCCATCCTAACTGAATGTTTATTTTTTCGTTTGGAGATGCCCATCCCCATAAATTGACTTTTGCCTTTTGCTGTAAAACCATATTATCACTTACCAAAGCAGGCAGTTTAACCTGAGCTTTTATAGAAAATGTCAGAGTTAAAAAAATAAAAGATAAAAACAGATTTCTCATGTAAATAAGTAGGTGTTAGATTTTAAACTTTATCTTTTAAAGATAAATGACTCAGACAGTATTGCTATCCTGTACTTTCCTGTCTATTAGAGATTATAAATAAAAAAAGAGCACAACAATGTTATGCCCTTTAAAATTAAAACCACTTAATTTTTTTTATCAATTACCATTAAATTCCCAAACTATATTTTGAAAGATTTAATGTTCAAATTTCCCCACTATATCTCTCTTAACAATCCTGTTGCACCCTGCTCTCAAGGATAAAAAAACCGTCTCAAAATTGAGACGGTTTAGAAAAAAAATAACAGATATATTAATAACCCGGATTCTGCATTGCTTGTTTTTCAGCAGAAGTCAAAGGAACTCCATTAGCAGTAATTCCATCTAAGAAAGTTTGAGGAATAGGACGCAAAACATGGGTATCTTTAATATTTGGAGAAGCTTCTGGATTATAAGCCTTAGCTCTGGCAACTAAAGTTTTGGTTCTACTCAAATCTTCCCATCTATGAAACTCACCGCAAAGTTCTCTTGTGCGTTCATTAAGTATCAAACATAGCATTCTGTCATAATCACTACTGTAACCCAATTTTGCAATTACTGCAAGATCTTCAGCTGGCAATGTTGTAATCGTACTGATTGACAAAGTAGTAGCATCAGTTGTTGGAGTGTTAATATTATTAGACTCATAATAAGAATTTTCACCTATGTAAGAAGGAGGCACATTATTTTGTCCAGATACTGTCCATCCCGCTAAACCATCTACATAAGCTGCACGATTTTCACCAGCTTTAAAAGTTGCTCTATTGCGAACAGCATTAATATAAGGCAGTGCATCACTAAATGAAGCCGACCCAGCTTTTGCTAAACGAACTTTGGCTTCTGCTGCCATTAAATACGTTTCTGCAGAACGAGCCAAAATTATATCTCTTGATCCTCTCGTATTTGTTAAATCAATCCTGGAACCATCTAAATATTTACTTAAAGATGCAAAATACCTGTGTAAATCAGCAGAGAATCCAATTTTATCTGCTGCATAAGCTGCTATTACAGTAGGAATTGTTTTGCCCGTTTTTGGATTAATTATGATATCATTATTTCTACTATTTGTAAAACGGGTATCAGTTGATGCATTTAATAAATACATAACACCTAAATCCCCATTTACATATTTGCCCGATGCTTTATTAACATTAAGTTTTGTTTGAAAACTTTTCCAAACACGGGAATCATTAACCTTATCAAATACATCGTAAGCGAAATACGTTGGAGCCAAACGGCTAAATGGTCTTCCTCCAGCAACGTTACGCTGCATATATGGCAATTGGTCATAGACGGAAAGGAAATACAAATGCTGCTGATTAGAACCCGTATTTAGCAAACTTGAATTAAACTGACCTGCTAATATTATTTCAGGCAATTTTTCATTAGCTCCGTCTGCCACCGTAAAACTCCATAAATTAGCAAAGTTAGCAGCTAATGGATGACGAGCAATAACCTCGTCTGACAAAGTAACCACTTTTTGCAAATCTGCCGTTTTTGTTGCTGAATTCCAACTGTCGTTTATTTCACTTGCACGAGCTAAATAAGTTTTTGCTAAATAATGTGCAGCTGCATCTTTTGTAATTTTTGCAGATCCACCTGCATTATCAAGCAAGTCGTATGCTTGTGTAAAATCGCTTATTATTTGTGTAAAAACCTGCTCTGCTGTTGCTCTCTTAAATTCTGTCTCTGCAGTGGAGCTAACATCTAATTTTAATGGAACACCTCCATATTGACTTACGAGTCTTAAATAATTGAATGCTCTCATAAAATAACCTTCGCCTAAAGCAGTCTTTTTTATAGCATTATTTGTTGAAACGATTGCTGTAGCAGATGCTATTAATTGGTTGGCATTTCCAATTCCAACATATAAATTATCCCAATTAGTGTTGGCGACAACAGTGTTTGCGTTAGTTATCGTTATAAAAGAACCAAATCCAGATGCATAAGAATTCCAAATGTAATTTGATGAATCACTACCAGCCTGAAATTCATCAGTACCTGATTCTCTGGAAGTTAAAGGTACTTCACCTGCAAACTCTAAAGCAAAAACCTGATAATAGGTTCCAATTGCTAAAGCCTGAATTCCCGCTTCCGTTTTAAAATACTCACTGTTGTATTCTGTTGTTAACTTTTCATCCAGAAAATCATCACTGCAAGAACTGCTGAGGGCTAATGCAGCAACCAACATCAAATTAATATATAGCGTTTTATATTTTTTCATAATTATCATTATTAAATTTTAATCTTAAAGTTCTACGTTTAAACCTAAAGTAAATCCTCTATTAGAAGCCGTTGATTGTGTATCCATGTCCATCCATTTTGTTTTAGTCAAAATCATACCTGGATTCATGATTTGAAAATAAAGTCTTAATTTGTTAACTCCTGCTTTGGCTGCCATATCTTCAGTAAAGTTATACCCAAAAGAAATATTTCGCATTTTCAAGAATGTTCCATCTTCATAACCCAAAGTTGTAAAAAAAGGATCTCCAGTACCTGTAGAATAAATTGGTTTTTGATATTCAGCGTTCGTATTATTATCATTGTAATAATTAATTGATCTTTGACTTGTTTTACCACCTTGATTCTCACCGCCTGCATTAAAAATATATCCACTTTTTCCATAAATAAAGAATGATAATTCAAAATTTTTGTATCTAAAAGTATTTGTTAATCCCCCAATATATTTTGGATTAGTGCTTCCGATTACTACACGATCATTATTAGCATCAATTTTATAATCTCCATTTTGATCGACCGGTCTTGCGTTACCAAATGTAAAAACCGGAGTTGCTGAAAAAGCATTAAACTTAGCCATTTCCGCAGCATCTTCTGGTTTCCAAATGCCATTTGATGCATAACCATAAACTACATTTTGCGATTCTCCAATAAATAAACTGCTTAAAATATCATTACCATTTTGTAATTTCACAACTTCACTTTCCTGATATGATGCACTTAAATTTGAACTCCACTCAAAATCTTTTGCTTTTACGTTTATAGTATTTAATGTAAGTTCTACCCCGTTTCCTTTAGTTTCTCCTACATTTTTAAAAGTATCCTTAAAACCTGTAACCGGAGGTATGGTTGCTTTTAATATCAAATCAGTTGTACTACTAGTATAATACTCTAAAGATCCGGCTATTCTGCTATTTATAAAAGAGAAATCAATACCGTAGTTAAACTGTTTTGTTTTTTCCCATCCTAAATCTGGATTTCCTAAAGTTGGATGATTTACCAATCCAGAACCTAAAGGGTAAACAATACCCGTGAATCGTGTTTGTGTATCATAAGGATTAACAGAAGCGTTACCAGTTATACCAAAACCAGCTCTAAGTTTTAATTGGTTTATCCAGGAAACATCTTTTAAAAAGCTCTCTTGATTTAGATTCCATGCTAATGAGAGACTTGGGAAAAAATCCCATTTGTTTCCTTCTGCTAATTGTGATGCACCATCAAAACGTCCAGATGCTGTAAGTAAATATTTATCATTATAACCGTAAGTAACCCTTCCCATGTATGATAATAAACCTGACTCTATTAAACTAGAAGAATAATTACTAAGAGTTACATTAGCCGGGGTCAAAGCATTCCATTTGTTTTCAGGATTTTTAATATCATTTGCAGCCATCTGACTGTCTTCATAATTATAAACAGTTTTACTCTGTAAAAATGTCACGCCTAAATCGTGTTTGCCAAAAGATTTATTATAAAAAAGTAAATTATCCAAAGTATACGAAATTGTTTGCGCCTTAATTAATGATGCACTGCTTTTCCCACCAGTTGAAGAAGATTTGCCATCTAAATAAGCACCATCACGATATGAAGTAATATCTGGTCCAAAATTTAATCTGTATTTTAGACCATCTAATGCAGGAATAAGTTTGCCTATATCCACTTGTCCATAAAAACTACCAAATGCTCTTAAAGTAATACGTTGGTCCTGAGAATACTTATCTTCATCAACAACCGTTCTGATTGTATTATCTCCTCCTGGAAAATCAATTCTATTACCATTACTGTCATAAGGAACTGCATAAGGTAAATTTTGACGCGCCGAATTATATATACCAGTTGTACCATTAACCGACGTCCTTCCAATATTAGATTGTCCGTATTCATTTACACTATAACTTGTATTAATATTAGCCCCCATTGAAAACCAATTTGTTGGAGTTATATCTACATTAGCAATACCAGAATAGCGTTTAAAACTTTGTCCTTTTAATGTTCCTGTACTTCCTGTATAACCAAAAGAACCATATCCCTTCATTTTTTCAGTCCCTCCACTAACAGCAATCGTATGCTGCTGTGTAATTCCTGTGCGGGTAACAAACTTAGTCCAGTCTGTTGTTGCCACTTTAGAACCATCCCATACATCTTTACCGTTAGAATCCTTACTCCAACCTTTCAAAATATTTGCCCATGCAGAAGGATCAGATGATGCTAAGAAAATATTTGCATCATTAGTTGGATTAGGATTATCTCCTTTTGGAGTAGTGGTTGGAGCGGCATAATATCTTGACCATCTACGAAACTCAATGTATTCTCCTGCTGACATCATCGGAGCATTTTCATGAATCTCTTCAGTAGTAACTGCAGTGCTATAATTTAAAGTAAATTTGCCATTTTTACCTTTTTTAGTAGTTACAATAATAACTCCATTAGCACCACGGGAACCATAAATAGCAGTCGCGGATGCATCTTTTAAAACATCGATTGACTCAATATCAGTAGGATTCAAGAAGTCAATACCTCCAGCATTTGAATCACTGGAATTAGCTATTGTTTGACCTAATGCCCCAGACAAAGGCTTGCCATTTATCGGAACGCCATCAACTACATAAAGAGGTGCATTTGAAGCTGAAATAGAACGAGGCGCACGAATAGTAACTTTACCTACTGTGCCAGGACGTTCATTTGATGTAATATCTACCCCGGCAGCCTTTCCCTGCATTGCCTGAACAGCATTTTGAACTGGTCTGGAATTTATTACCTCAGAACTTACGCTCACAATTGATCCCGTAAGATCTTTTTTCTTCTTTACCCCATACCCAACAACAACAACTTCTTCTAGGGAATTATCTAACTCCTTCATTTCAATATTATACACTCCGGCCTGAGTAATAATCTTTTCTTCTGTCTTAAAACCTATAAAGCTAAATACAAGAGTTGTTCCTGAGGAAACGTTAATTGTATAGCTACCATCCAAGTCAGAACTCGTTCCTTTTTGAGTTCCCTTAATAAGTACATTAACGCCCGGTACCGGAAGCCCCGAAGCATCTTTAATAACCCCTTTTACCGTTGTATTCTGCGCATAACCAGATACCTGTAATAATACAAATACCGTTATAGCCAACAGAAGGCTAAATCTGTTTTTCATAAAGTTAATTTTGGTTAATTGATAGTTAGTTTATTACATTATTAAAATCTACATTCTTATTAATTCATTTTAAATTCAATTACTTTAAGTGTTAAAATCCACAAAATAGTTTCCTACAAAAAGGATTAACAAAACTAAAATGTTAAAAAAAATTACTAAGAAAAAAGAATCAATTATGCAATCGATTACACAAATGTATTATTTTTTTTTATAATAAAATAAATAAGTTAAAATTATATTTAATAATTAATTAATTATCAATAAAAATAAATATAAACCAAATAACGAATAAAATAATATTCAAAAAAATAGATAAATTATCATAATATGTAATCGATAACATTATTTATAAACTGCAAACATTAAGGAAATCTTACAAATAAAAACAAAAAACCGTCCATGTTATGAACATGCCCCAAAAAGTTAGACACTATTTGGGGCATTTTTTATGAACAGAAAAGTAAAATTCAATTATGCATTTAAGTTAGAATGTGTAGAATTAGTTTTAAAGAAACATTATTCGAACGTGTATGTTTCAAGATTGAAGGGTTTGGACGAGTCCAATATCCGTAAATGGGTAGCTTTTTATAAAGCATACGGCAAAGACGGCTTATTACCTAGAAGGAATCATAATTATACGGTTGATTTTAAGTTAAAGGTTCTAAAAGCCATTAAAAAAGAATCACTTTCCTTACGCGAGACCTCGGTGAAGTTTAATATTGCCGATGCAGCTATTCTGTTAAAATGGCAAAAAGATTTTGCTAACTTTGGAGTTGAAGCATTACAACCAAAACCCAAAGGCAGGCCCAAATCTATGAGCAATTTCAAACGTAAAAAACGCAAATCAGACAAGCCATTATCCAGGGAAGAAGAACTTCTCTTGGAAATTGAAGCCCTGCGCTGTGAGAACGATTTGCTAAAAAAGCTACAAGCCTTAATTCAAGCCGAAGAAGCAGCCAAAAAGCGCAAGCCATAATGGAATTAAGGCATTTATATGATTTAGATTTACTTTTGAATCGTACTAATATGGCACGTAGCAGTTTTTACTACTATGAAAAACAAAACAAATCTGTGGATAAGTATCAAATCATAAAAGAATTTATAAAATCCATTTATCACAAGCACAAAGGTCGTTATGGCTATAGAAGAATTACCGACGAATTGAACAATAAAGGGATAACTATCAATCATAAAACAGTTTTCAGATTGATGAAGCTATTAGGGCTAAAAAGCATTATTAGAATAAAGAAATATAAATCATATAAAGGGGAACAGGGCAAAATCGCACCTAATATTTTGGAACGCAATTTTAAATCAGAAGCTCCAAATAAAAAATGGGCAACCGACATAACCGAGTTTAATGTATCAGGAAAAAAACTATATTTATCGCCTATTATAGACTTATTCAACCAAAATTATCAGTTATGAGCTAGCGGAACGACCCGTATTTAGTCAAGTGGTCGTGATGTTAAAAAAAGCATTTAAGAAAATACCAAACAATACTAATTTGACCTTACATTCTGATCAAGGCTGGCAATACCAAATGAAACAATACCAGCATTTATTGAAAAAAAAGGAATCGTACAGAGTATGTCCAGAAAAGGGAATTGTCTGGATAATGCGATTATAGAAAACTTCTTCGGGATATTAAAATCCGAATTGTTTTACCTTAAAAAGTACAGTTCTATAAGTCAATTAAAACAAGATATCGAAAATTATATTATCTATTACAATAGAGAAAGAATCAAGTCAAATTTAAACAAAATGAGCCCGATACAATATCGAGCTCATCATTATCAAAATTAATTATAAATTTGTCTAAACTTTTGGGTGCAGTCTATTATTGGACGGTTTTTTCTACAACAAAACAAATATTCTTTGAAACTTATTTATATTAATCATAGCCTAAGTTTTGATCATATAAACCAGGTACTGCCAGCATCTCCTGCAATGGAATTGGATAAAGCAACATATTTGCATCGATAGTCCTAATTTTATTACCTGTATCTTCTGCAGCTTTCCATGCATTCATAATTGTTATAGCCTTACCGGACCTGATTAAATCAAACCATCTTGTTCCTTCTGAAAAGAACTCTTTTCTTCTTTCCTCAAATAACTGATCCAAAGTAACATTAGAAGCATTTGCTGTTACTCCCGCCCTTATTCTTACCTGATTTACAATTCCATCTACATCTGCCTGGGTTCCACCTCCTCCATGAAGTGTACATTCAGCCATAAGCATTAATATATCTGTGTAGCGGATTACCATAAAATCGACACCCCAGTCTTCGCGACCGCCTGTTCCATATCTAGCAGGATCAATATATTTTTTGTAGACTGGAAGTGTATAACTTCCTTTGTAAGTCCCGGAAGCAACCGTATAACTTGTTGCAATCCCCACAGTCTTTCTGTTATCATTAGCAGCAAACATGTTTAAGAAACCCGTTGAAATTGGTCTTGGCTCCAAAGCCCCTTGATTTGAACCTATTCCAACCGAAGCAAAATAAGGCTCATATCCTACTTCAACCATAAAATTTCCTCCAACCGAACCGGTTAAACTTTGTGTGTAAGGAATGGTAAGAACATTTTCTTTATTTGCAATACCCTCATCTTTAAATATTTTTGCATAATCTGTCCCAAATGTATACAAACCACTTATTTTGATATCATTCAATTGCTGATATGCTTTATCCCATTCATTAAGACCAAGCATTGCTCCATCAATCCCGTAAGTAGGGCTTGAACGTGTCATGTAAACGAGACCCAACAAGGCTTTTGCCCCATATTTAGTAACCCTTCCAAAATTAGCTGCATCATACGATGGATTCAGATCCGGAATGGCAAGTTCTAAATCTGAAAGAATCAAATTATAAATATCCACAACTGGACTTCTTCCAATCTTTGCTGCTTCTTGCGCCGTCATTGTTTTGGTAATTAGCGGAACCCTACCAAACCATCTTATTAAGTCAAAGTAGCAAAAAGCTCTTAAAAAACGGGCCTCGGCAGCAATTGAAGCTTTATCTGCAGGATTTGTAAAAATCTGATCTCCTTTTTCAGCAATTTTTTCTAATAATTGATTGGCCTTATTTATGGCATTAAAATTACTTACATAAGCTTCCCTTACATAAGTATTAGAGCTTATAGAAGTATAAAAGCTGTTGATTCCTTCCCAATCTCTAGAGGCTGTGGTCAATGCCAACAAATTATCAGATCTCGTTTCACTTAAATTTAATACCCTATTTGCATAACCATAAGTACCCGTGCCATGAAAAGCAACCGAATATACTGCGTTTCTTGCCTGAATAAAATCTCCCGGTGTAGCATAAAAATTTTCTTCAGTTCCCTGTGATAAAGGAATCTGTGTAAGCTCATCTGTACAGGACGCTGAACCTAACAAAAGCATATTAGCAGCCAATAAATAAATATATTTTTTCATTTTAATTAAAATTAATGTTAAGACCTAAAACTACAGATTTTGCTAAGGGTGCACCTCCATAATCTACAGGAACAGCAAAATCGCTATTTGAGCTTCCTGACGTGTTCACTGCCTCAGGATTAAAACCACCATCGTATTTATTCCAATTAAACCAGTTTTCACAAGTTACATACAACCTGGCATTATCAATTCTTTTTAAGCTTTTAACAGCCTCTTTCAAATTATAACCAATTGAAAGACTTCTTATACTAAGATAATCTGATTTATACATCCAGTCAGAATTTGCCTGATAACCAAAAGAAGTCTTCCAGTTACCTCTGACTGCAGGATCAACATTTAATGCATTTTCTACAGAACCCATCCCTGTACGGTTAATTGCTCTTCCTGTTAACCCATAAACTGTTCCTCCATTTTGACCTTGAACCAATATGCTTAAATCTAAGTTTTTATATTTAAAAGTATTTGTTATACCCCAAGTGTATTTGGGAGTTGGGTTCCCTAAATCAACACGGTCTTCAGCGTTGATTTTTTTATCATCATTCTGATCCACATATCTTGGATCTCCCAAAACTAATTTATTACCGCCAATAGTGGTTCCTCCTGCATCGATATCTGCCTGTGTTATGACACCATTTTGCTGTAAGCCAAAAATTGTATACATCGGTTTTCCCACTTCTAATTTTATAAAAGGCACATTTGCAGCAAAATCGTTGTTAATTTCAATTTTAGTCTGATCGGGGCCTAATGCCAATACTTTATTCTCGTTATGGCTTAGATTTGCAGAAGTTCTCCATTCAAAATTAGAAGTCTTTACGTTTACAGTATTTAATTCAAATTCCCAACCCTGATTTTGCACTGCTCCAACATTGGTAAGATAACTTGTAAATCCTGATGCAGCAGGCACAGGGAGTCTAAGCAATAAATCTGTATTCTTTTTTCTATACATGTCGAACGTTGCAGAAATTCTGTTTTTTAAAATTGACAAGTCCAATCCGAAATCAATACTTCTAGATTGTTCCCAATGCAACGATGGATTTCCAATAGAATTAACTCCTTGTCCAATTGCATTAGCAGCACCAATTGAATAATTAAATGATGCTAATGTTGAATATGATGAATAACTTCCTATATTATTACTACCGTTAGTTCCTGTGCTTGCTCTTAATTTTAAATCCGTCAGCCAATCCACATTTTGCAAAAAGAACTCTTGTTTAACTCTCCATCCCAACGAAAGTGAATAGAATGTCCCCCATCTGTTATCGCTTCCAAACTTAGAAGAGCCATCACTCCTAACACTGGCAGAAAGCATGTATCTCTCTTTAAAATCATATTGAAATCTACTAAAAAAAGACAATAAAGTATTTTTTTCAGCATTTGTAAAACCAAGAGATCCTGTTGGCAGTGTTTCTATTGTTGAGCTATTATAAAGTCCTCCTGAAGAAAGATTTGATCGCGTAATTTTATACGAACTGAATGACTCTCCCAAAAGAACATTAAAACTATGATTACCTATAGATTTATTAAAATTTAAAGTATTCTCATTTACAATGTTCAACCTTCTGTAAGTATTGTATGCCCCACGGATACTTGCCTGTACATCATTAGGCGTATAGCTTTCAAATGTATTATCAGAATTATCAAAGTTTATAGTACTTTTCAAAATAAAGGCTTTTGCAAATTTATAATCAGCATAAGTAGATACAATATTTCTATACATCGAATTTTTACCTGTTCTGGCCAAGGCATTAAGCATATTTGTTGTACTGCTTCCCCATGCGTATCGGGTAGTGTATTTCTCACCAGCTGCATTTGGTGCGCTTTCAAAAACGGGAGTTGCTGTTAAAGCCTTGAATAATGTATTATCCTTCCCTTCAACGCCTGGATCATTTCTTTCAGAATAAGATGGAGAAAAATTAATACCTATTTTAAAGCTTTCAGATAATTTAAAATCTATATTAGCTCTTGCAGAAAACAAAGTATAATCTGTACCTACAATATATCCTGTATTTTTTTGATAATTTGCAGAAACGTAATAATTGACTACATCAGTTGCTCCCGAGGCAGATAATTGATAATTACTAAACTCTCCGGTACGAAAAACTTTATCCTGCCAATCAATATAATCTAATCCTGGATGTCCAGGCATGTCCCATCTGTCATCATATAAATATGTAAAATATCTGTTATTACTTGTAGTAAGTGGAGCTGAGGGATTTACTGCATTATAAGCTGCAATACGCTCAGCATTGGTTTGATTTGCAGAAGCACCAGCAATCCCTGAACTCACCCATTGACTATCAATCATTGTTTTTGCTCTTTTGATCCATCCTTCAGCAGACAACATATCAACTCTGTTAGCTTCTTTGTTTATACCACCGTAAGTGTTAAAAGTATATTTTGTTTTTCCCTTTGTACCTTTTTTTGTGGTAATCAAAACAACACCATTTGCTGCTCTAGAGCCATAAATAGATGCTGCTGCTGCATCTTTCAATACTTCAATAGAAGCAATATCATTTGGATTCATATTATCTAATGGGCTGCCGTTTGAAAATCCCCCATTAGCATTTGATCCTTCTGTTGAAAGTGGAAAACCATCAATTACATACAAAGGCTCATTACCGGCAGTGATTGAACCAGCGCCACGAATTTCAATACTAAAAGGCTGACCAGGTAAACCAGTAGTTTGTTTTACACGAACCCCAGCAATCTGACCAACCAGTCCCTGATCGACTCTGGAAATTGGTCTTTCTGTAAAACTTTCTGTTTTAATACCTGATATTGCTCCTGTAGTTAATTTTTTCTTTTGCGTCCCATAACCAATAACTACAACTTCATTTAAGCTAGAACTTTCATTCTCTAAAACAACATCATAATTATTTGTAGATCCAACTTTTAATTCTTTGGAGACGAAACCCACGAAAGAAAAAACCAAAGTCTCTCCTGATGAAACAGATATTTTATAACGACCATCGAAATCTGTACTTGTTCCTCTATTAGTACCTTTAACTAATACATTTACACCCGGTATAGAGAGCTTACCAGAATCAGTAACCGCTCCCGTCACCTCTTTACTCTGCGAATAAGCTGATGTATGCAACAATGCAAACATGGCAATAATTAGCAGAAGATTAATTTTGTTTTTCATAAAAAAGTTAAATTCGTTAATAAATTAGTTTAATCAAATTTATTTAGAACCGTATCCGACAGCATCCTGTAGTATCCTGTTAACATTCAATATATTATGTCCTTTATTTAATCTTTAATTAACAAGAAATTCACAACTTACTGATTAGCAACAGTAAATACAGCTGTGTATTTGAATTATAAAAAAACAAACTTTAACTAATTTTTTTTTTCACATTAGCACTTTTTTACCCAAAATGATATTAAATAAAAAAAAATATAATTTTATTATTATACACTAAAATATTATGAATAATAAACAACAGGACGGAACAGGATAGCAATTTCGTAAATCACATTTATATTTACTTTTCATGATTTATTTGCTTTCAATACCAACTTCAAATAATTTTTCTATCAATCACTGTATATAATCATCATAATGAAACATACGAAAACCCTGCTTGCCTTTTTATCTGTTTTTTGTTTTGTTCTTAATTCATTTTCCCAAAAGTCAGATAAATCCCCCTGGCCAGATTCCAGTAACATAAATCAGCCTTGGACACGTTGGTGGTGGATGGGAAGTGCGGTGGACAAACCTAACTTAAAAAAGAGCCTTATAGATTTTCATAAAGCCGGAATTGGCGGTGTAGAAATTACCCCTATATATGGTGTAAAAGGTGAAGAAAACAATTTCATCGATTATCTTTCTCCAAAATGGATGGACATGCTCGATTATACTATTCATGTTTCGGATAGTCTTCATATGCAGGTTGATATGGTTTTAGGTACCGGATGGCCTTACGGAGGTTCTCATGTTACCCTGCCTCATGCAGCCACAAAACTGATTGTCGAAAAATATCAGCTAAAAAAGAATGAGACAATAGATCGTTCTATTAAACTTGAAGATACTAAGGAAAAAACTCCGGCTGAACTTTTATATGTAATTGCATACGGCAGCGATGGAAGTTATGTTAATCTAACAGATCAGTTGAAAAATAAAAATTCAAAACTAAATGATAAAGGTATTGATGGAACTTCTCTAAGCTTACCTAACAATTCAGAACCAAACAAATTAAAATGGAAAGCCAAAAAAACAGATTACACTATTTATGCTGTTTTTAGCGGCAAAACCGGCCAAAAGGTAAAAAGGGCAGCTCCAGGAGGAAGTGGCTATACGCTGGATCATTATTCTAAAGAAGCATTAAACGCTTATGTAGTTCCTTTTAACAATGCTTTGAAAGGACGCGAGGGGAAAATCAGGGCTATTTTTAATGATAGTTATGAAGTTTACGGAACGGATTTTACGCCAAATTTTTTCACTGAATTCCAAAACCGTAGAGGATATGATCTTAAAAAACAATTACCTGTGCTGTTAAGTGAATCTGACAATGAAATAGCAAATAGAATAAGAAGTGATTACAGACAAACTATAGGCGACTTATTACTGAATAATTTTGATAAGCCGTGGACGCAATGGGCCAATTCAAAAAACTTCAAGACCAAACTTCAGGCACACGGATCTCCCGGGAATTTGATTGATTTATATGCTTCTGCGGATATTCCTGAATGTGAAACTTTTGGATCAATGCCTTTTGATATTCCGGGTTTCAGACGTGAAAAAGACGATATACGTGAAGGTGATGCTGATCCGGTAATGCTTAAATTTTCTTCATCGGCAGCACATATTTCAGGAAAAAACCTGGTTTCGTCTGAAACCTTTACGTGGCTAAGAGAACATTTTAAAACCGCGTTATCACAATGCAAACCAGAAGCTGAAGATTTAATGCTAAATGGTGTCAATCATATTTTTCTTCATGGCTCTACTTATTCACCGGAAAGAGCTGCATGGCCAGGATGGAAATTTTATGCTTCTGTAAATTTCAACGCAAACAATAACATTTGGGAGGATGCTCCTTCCTTGTTTTCCTATATTTCCAACTGCCAGTCCATGCTGCAACAAGGAAAATCAGACAATGAAATTTTACTTTACTGGCCTATTTTTGACACTTGGGACCAATATCATAAAGGAACTTTATTTTTTCAGTTCAAAATACATTCTTTAGATGAATGGCTGCACGGAACTGCTTTTTACAACACTACAAAAGAGCTAATGCAAAAAGGCTATGGAGTCGATTTTATTTCGGATAATTTTATTGCCGAAGCTAAAGTCGTAAATGGTAATATCGCTCTTCCAGGCGGTACTTTCAAGTCATTAATTGTTCCGTCCTGCAAAAAAATGCCTCTGGCCACTTTACAAAAGCTGATTGAATTACAAAAAGCCGGTGGTAAAGTAATTTTTCAGGGCTTACCTGAATCTGTGCCTGGTTTTAATGATTATAAAACTCAGGAGACAAAACTTCAGTCTGTTTTGACTGAAAACAAAGAGGCAGTAAAACCTGTTTTAAATATTTTTGAAACGTTAGAAAAGGCTCAGATATATCCTGAAACACTTGTCAATACAGGTTTGAAATTTATCCGAAGAAATATTGACGGCGAAAAAATATATTATCTGGTAAATCATACTCCAAAGACAATTGATGGATTTATTCCGTTAGAAATTGGCAACAAGGAAGTTGTCATTTTTGATCCTTTAAACAGAAACTTCGGAAATGCAGTCGTTCAGAAAACTGCCAAAAACACTTTGGTAAAAGTCAAAATTGAACCGGGACAATCTTATTTCCTTAAAACAGAGAATACTGCTTCGCAAAAAAAATGGAACTATTACGAGCCAGCTTCTGATGCAATTGTTTTGAAAGGAAACTGGAAAATTAATTTTGATAAAGGAGGACCAAAATTACCTCCAAGTGTAAACATTTCGAATCTGGAATCATGGACAAAATTTGGCGCGGAAGCCGAAGCATTTTCCGGATCAGCAACCTACTCACTTGAATTTGAAAATCCAAACGCTAAAACAGAATCATGGAGTCTAAATTTAGGCGATGTGCGCGAAAGCGCCAAAGTATGGTTAAACGATGAATTCATTGGCACGGCCTGGTCAGTTCCTTATAAATTAAATATCGGAAAATTAAAACCTGGAAAAAATATTTTAAAAATTCAGGTAACAAATCTTTCCGCTAACAGAATTCGCGATAAAGAATTAAAAGGCGAAGAATGGAAAGTTTTCTACGAAATCAATATGGTTGACAAAGACTATAAAAAATTCGATGCCACAAAATGGAACCCAATGCCTTCCGGATTATTAGGACCTGTTACGATCACAGCTTTAAAACAACAAAATTAATTCCTATAAAGAATACAAAAATGAGAAAATTACTTTTATTGTTTGTAGTATGCCTTTCATATACGAACACTACAAACGCACAGCAGCCATTTGATAAAAAATTAGTATTGAAGCAAATGATTCTGGCAAATGATTATTTTATGCAAAAATGGCCTGAAACTGGTAAAACTATTATAACTAACAAAGAACGTCCAAGCAACATCTGGACTCGTGGTGTTTATTATGAAGGATTAATGGCACTGCATGAAATTTTCCCAAAAGAGGCCTATTACCAATATGCTTATGACTGGTCAGAATTCCATAAATGGGGTTTTAACGGCGGAAACGTAACCCGCAATGCTGATAATTACTGTGCAGCACAAACTTATATTGATCTGTACAATTTAGAACCGGATCCCAAAAAACTAAAGAATACCAAAGCCAATATAAACATGCTATTGAACACGCCTCAACTAGACGACTGGTCATGGATTGATGCTATTCAAATGGGAATGCCGGTTTTTGCAAAATTGGGTGTTTTAGAAAAAGATAACCGCTATTACGAAAAAATGTATCAAATGTACATGTATTCTAGAAACAAACACGGTGATCACGGCCTTTACAATCCGAAAGATGGCTTATGGTGGCGTGACGCTGATTTTGATCCTCCTTACAAAGAACCAAATGGCGAAGATTGCTACTGGAGCCGCGGAAATGGCTGGGTAATTGGTGCTTTAGCGAAGGTATTGACTATAATTCCTAAAAATGCACCTCACAGAGAACAATATGTAAAAGATCTAAAAGCAATGGCAGCAGCTTTAGTTCCAATTCAAAGACCTGACGGATTCTGGAATGTAAGTTTGCATGATCCAACCAATTTTGGTGAAAAAGAAACATCCGGCACGGCTTTATTTGTGTACGGAATGGCTTACGGAATCAATAGCGGAATCTTAAAAAAAGAAACGTATTTGCCAGTAGTTGAAAAAGCATGGAACGCCATAACTAAAGATGCTTTACATGATACAGGTTTTTTAGGCTACCTGCAATCTACAGGAAAAGAGCCAAAAGACGGGCAGCCGCTATCCTACGATAAAATCCCTGATTTTGAAGATTACGGATTAGGTTGTTTTTTACTGGCCGGATCAGAAATTTATAAGATGAAATAATGTGGGCGTGCCCCTCCCAAAAAGGTCGGGTCGGGCTATACGTTCCCGCTTCCCGATAAAAAATCGGGGGAGCTCCACTTCTATCCCTCACGCAAACTAACCAAAGACCATCATGAAAAAAATACTCTTTTGTCTTGTTTTGATATTTCTCAATTCAGGTCTTTTTTCGCAAGAATTTAAAAGAGAAAAATACAATTTCAATTCCGATTGGAAACTAAAAACAGGAGATTTTCAAAATGCGGAATCTCCTGTTTTTGATGATACCAACTGGAGAAAAGTTACACTGCCTCATGCCTACAACCAGGAAGAGGCTTTTGAAAAGGATATTGACCACCATACCACCGGAATTGTATGGTACAGAAAGAAATTTAAACTTCCTAAAGGAGTCAAAGACAATAAGATTTTTATCGAATTTGAAGGAATTCGACAGGGAGGTGTTATTTATGTAAACGGAGAAAAAGCAGGCATTCATGAAAATGGTGTGATGGGCTTTGGGTTTGATATTTCTAAAATGATCAAACCTTTTCCGGCAGAAAACACAATTGCCTTAAGAATTGATAATGACTGGAAATACAGGGAAATAGCAACGAATTCTACTTATCAATGGAATAATATGAATTTTAATGCCAATTATGGTGGAATACCGAAAAACGTTTTTCTTCATATTACAAATAAATTATACCAAACACTTCCACTCTATTCTAACCTAAAAACTACTGGAGTGTATGTTTATCCATCTGATATAAATATTCAGGAACAAACTGCTATTATCCATGCTGAATCTGAAATTCGTAATGAATTTGATACAGAAAAAAAGGTAGAATACAATGTCGTTATTGAAGATATCGAGGGTAAAACAATTGCTTCATTTACCGGTGAAAAAGCAAGCCTTCTTCCTAATGAAACAAAAATTATTAAAGCCAGTAAATTCATTAATAATTTACATTTTTGGAGCTGGGGTTACGGCTATTTATACACAGTAAAAACCATTTTAAAAGTCGATGGAAAAGTCGTTGATGAAGTTTCTACTAAAACCGGCTTTCGCAAAACAGCATTCAAAAATGGCGAAATCTGGCTGAATGACAGAGTGATTCAGATAAAAGGCTACGCACAACGAACCAGCAACGAATGGCCGGCTATCGGAATGTCTGTTCCGCCATGGCTGAGTGATTTCAGTAATAAATTAATTGTAGAAGGGAACGGGAATTTAGTACGCTGGATGCACGTTACACCCTGGAAGCAAGATGTAGAATCCTGCGACAGAGTTGGCTTATTACAGGCAATGCCCGCCGGAGATGCTGAAAAGGATGCCAAAGGCGAACAATGGAAGCAGCGTGTCAACTTAATGCGCGATGCTATCATTTACAACCGGAATAACCCAAGTATTATTTTTTATGAGAGCGGCAATGAATCTATCAGCGAAGAGCATATGAAAGAAATGAAAGCCATCCGAAATCTATACGATCCCAACGGCGGACGCGCTATCGGCTCCCGTGAAATGCTCGACAGCAAAGAAGCTGAATATGGCGGGGAAATGCTTTACATTAATAAAAGTGCAGGAATCCCTTTATGGGCAACCGAATATTCAAGAGATGAAGGCCTTCGTAAATACTGGGACGAATTCTCTCCTCCTTTTCACAAAGAAGGTGCTGGTCCTCTATACCGCGATAAACCTGCTGAAGACTACAACCACAATCAGGACCGTCATGCCATCGAAAATATTACAAGGTGGTATGATTATTACAGGGAAAGACCCGGAACAGGAAAAAGAGTAAATTCGGGTGGTGTTAATATTATTTTTTCCGACTCCAATACCCATCATAGAGGCGAATCTAATTACAGGACCAGTGGCGAGCTAGATGCCATGCGTATTCCAAAAGACGGATTTTGGGCACATCAGGTAATGTGGGACGGCTGGGTTGATATCGAAAAACACCGTACTCACATTATGGGACACTGGAATTATGCTGATAAAGTGGTCAAAAACATTTACGTGGTTTCAACAGCCTCAAAAGTAGAACTTTTCATTAACGGAATCTCGCAGGGTTTTGGAAAACAAAGCAACCAGTTTCTCTTTACCTTTGAAAACATTGCTTTTAAAGAAGGTACTATAAAAGCGATTGGCTACAATGAAAAAGGAACTATTTTGAGTGAAGACTCCAAAATAACTGTTGGAAATCCAGAAGTAATCAGATTAAAATTAATTACGCAAAAACAGGGATTTTTGGCTGACGGTGCTGATGTAGCAATAGTTGATGTTGAAGTGATTGACAAAAACGGAAATCGCTGTCCAATCAGCAATGACATGATCGCTTTTTCTGTTGAAGGTCCGGTAACCTGGTTAGGTGGAATTGCACAGGGTCCAAAAAATTATATTCTTTCTAAAACGATTCCGGTTGAAAATGGCGTTAACAGAGTTATGCTACAATCTATGATAAAAAGTGGAAAAATAAAAATTTCGGCTACAGCCAAAGGATTAAAACCTGCAGAAGTGGCTTTTGAAAGTAAAACGATAAAGAATCAAAATGGACTTTCTACAGCAATTCCGGGTATTAATTTAGCGTCAAATTTAGAAAGAGGTCCTACTCCTAAAACACCATCATACACAATAAAAAGAAATCCTGTTGCTATAGTAAACGCTTCATCGCCTTCTAATAATAATGAGACATTTAAAAGTTATGATGATAACGAATTGACGGAATGGAAAAATGATGGGAATATAAAAAGTGGTTCCATAACGTATACATTGTCAAAACCTTCAATAGTGGATGAATGTGTAATTAAATTGACAGGATGGAGGTCTAAAATCTATCCAATTCGTATTTTAGCAGGTGATAAAGAAGTTTTCGAAGGAAATACAACGCAAAGTTTAGGCTATATCACTATTCCTTTAGAACCGGTTTTAGCTGATAAAATAACAATCGAACTCATCGGATCTAACACAGAAAAAGATGGATTCTCTAAAATTGTTGAAGTCGAAGCAAACAAAGATTTGGATTTATTTAAAGACCCAACAGCAGTAAATGCAAAAGGACAATTACGCATTGTAGAAATAGAATTTTATGAAAAAATCAAATAATTTAAACCGATTTAAGGCAGCCTTATTTTGTATTTCTTTAGGGATGAGTCTTTCTGTATTCTCACAAAAAAAGGAAATTCCGTTATGGGACAAAATTCCTGATGCGATTGAAAACAAAGAATATACAGAAAAAATAGTCACTAATAAAGATGGCATTGCTGTAGACGTACGCAAAGTAACAGTACCTACTCTGACAGCTTATTTTGCAGATCAGGAAAAATCAAACGGAACTTCCGTTATAATATGCCCCGGAGGTGCTTACGGAATGCTAGCCATTGACAAAGAAGGCTATAAAGTTGCCGAATGGCTTAACAGCTTAGGTATAAATGCTTTTGTTTTAAAATACCGATTGCCTAGCGATTTGATTATGAAAAACAAAACTGTCGGACCATTGCAGGATGCACAGGAAGCCGTTCGTCTGGTTAGAAGAAATGCAGTAAAATGGAAATTAGACCCTAACAAAATTGGTTTCATGGGATTTTCTGCCGGAGGTCATCTGGCAGCAACTTTAGCTACACATTATGACGATAAAGTTTATATTCCTTCTGATACAACAAGCGCAAAACCTAATTTCTCAATTTTGATTTATCCTGTAATATCTATGCAGGAAGGTATTACGCATCAGGGTTCTAAAGACAATCTACTAGGCAAAAATGTTCAGGGCGAAATAGTTGACAAATATTCTAATGAAAAACAGGTAACGGCTTCAACGCCCAAAACATTTTTGATTCATGCTACAGATGATAAAGCTGTGCCAGTAGAAAATAGTATCAATTATTACCTCGCTTTAAAAAAAGAAAAAGTCCCGGCAGAGATGCATTTATATGAAAACGGAGGTCATGGATTTGGTCTTGGCGTAAAAGGCACTAATGCATACTGGCCTGAAACCTGCAAAAAATGGCTGGCTGTTAACGATTATATTTTAAATTCTGATGGTTATGTATTCACTTATTTTAAGGGTAATGGCGAAGACGGACTGCATATGGCATACAGCGAAGACGGCTATAAATGGAATACTTTAAAAAATGATACCTCTTTTTTAACTCCTGAAGTTGGAAAAGATAAACTTATGCGTGATCCTTGTGTAATAAAAGACGGTGACGGCTTATATCACATGGTTTGGACTGTAAGCTGGACAGACAAAGGTATAGGTTATGCTTCCTCAAAAGATTTGATTCACTGGTCAAAACAGGAATTTATTCCGGTTATGGCACATGAAAACAAAGCAAGAAATACCTGGGCTCCGGAAATTACGTATGATGAAAAATCTAAAACTTATATGATTTACTGGGCCTCAACAATTGACGGAAAGTTTTTAGAAACCAAATCGGAAGAAGAAAAAGGATACAATCACAGAATTTATTACACAAAAACCAAAGATTTCAAAAAGTTCTCCAAAACCAAATTACTTTACGAACCTGGGTTTAATGTTATCGATGCTTCTATTGTAAAAACAGACAAAGGTTACACCATGTATTTAAAAGACGAAACCAAAGTACCGGTTCAGAAAAATTTAAAAGTAGCAACCAGTAAAAAACTCAAAGGTCCATACACAAAGGCAAGTGAACCTATTACAGGAAATTACTGGGCTGAAGGCCCTACTGCTATTCAAATAAACAATGAATGGATTGTATATTTTGATAAATACACTCAAAAGAAATATGGTGCCGTAAAACAAACCTCCAAAGGCTGGGAAGACATTTCTGATGAGGTTAGTTTTCCTAAAGGCACACGTCATGGAACTGTTTTGAAAGTTCCCTCAAAGGTAATTACTGAATTGAAAAAACTATAAGTTAAATATACCAATAACCTAATTGGGTTGTAAAATCTACTATTATAATTTGCTAAAAAACATTTTCATACTTTATTCCCATGTAATATATCATTACTTTATTATGTAGTAAAATAAATACAAATTATAACTTATTATATTTGTTAAAGTAATTTAAAATTCTATTTTTACAAAAAAAATCTTACTTAATAATTAATGTAAAAATAGTTATGGGACATTTTTCAGAACAGGTACATATCAGCATAGGGAGTTTTACCCAAAACGTCGTTTATCATAATTTAGAACTGTCACAAAAGATGGCCGATCACCATCATTTTTCTTTTGTATGGCAATACACAGGCAAGGCGATCATAAACCCCGCAGACCAGGCAAAGGCATTGCGAACCTATCTTGGCGATGAAGTTATCTTTACCTTTAAAAGCCTTACCGGAATAAGGTTGATGAGCAAAGGAATCATTACCGAGCTTTCATCAATAGACCTTCACGGCAGTGCCGAAGGATTGCATGTCAAAGGCATCAGCCACACTATTGTGCTGGACGATATGAAAAAGTCAAGAACCTATCAGCAAAGAGGCATGAATGATATCGTGCTCGATATTTTAGCAGAAGGACCGGGAGAATTCTATGAAAGGGATGCTATAAAATCGACTTACCTTCAGGAATTCAAATACCTGGCCCAGTACAATGAGACCAATTTTGATTTCTTGAAACGATTGGCCAGCCGATACGGGCAGTGGTTCTATTTTGATGGAATGCGGATGCAGTTCGGACAAACCAAAACCAGCAAAATAAAACTCATCAACGGGTCTTCGCTTCATGGTTTTAAAATCCAGACCAACATGGCTTCCCATAAAATTTCTTTGGGAGGGTATGATTACAATGGAGCATCCAACATTCGTAATGCCTCAGCAAGAACTTCATCAGGAAGCAAAGACAGTTTTTCTGCTGTAGTGGGACATAATCAGGGAACCGTTGCCCAAAACGATTTGAATAATGGAGCTTACACCACCAATGCCCAAAGCAGCGAAGAAATACAGGAAATGGTCAGACTGCAGACCGCAGGCAGCGACGCCAATAGTGTATATTACAGCGGAATATCTTATTTTCCGTTAGGACTTGGACAGGTTTTTAGTATCATAAACCAGACTGTAGAACACGAACTGATTGTGACAGAAGTAACACATGTTTCTCAGGTCCATGGAAACTATTCCTGTAATTTCAAGGCCATTCCGGCAGATGTTGCAGCCCCTCATTATACAGACGTACATGTATTTGCGAAAGCAGAAACACAGCCAGCAAAAGTAAAAGACAACAACGACCCGGAAGGATTGGGACGCGTAAAAGTACAATTCAACTGGGCAGGCGGAAACAATTCAAGTGATTGGCTTCGAATGATTCAGCCACATTCGGGTTCAGGAAAAGGATTTTACTTTATACCTGAAATTGACGAAGAAGTGCTGGTGGGCTTTGAAGGGAGCAATGCACAGAATCCGTATGTTTTGGGAACGCAATACAATGGAAATGCTACAAGCGGTTATGCAGACGGTCAGAATAATGTAAAAGCGATTCATACCAGAAGTGGACATATTCTAAAATTTACGGAAGACGAAAGTATCATTATCACAGATAAAATTGGTAATGAAATTCAGTTCGATACGATTGATGGAAATATCAATATTACGGCACCAAAAATCATAACCATGAATGCCTCTAATATTATTATGAATGCTTCTGAAAATATTACAACCACTGCAGGAATGAATATTACTGAAAGTGCAGGGGTTGATAAATCGACCTCTGTTGGAATGATGCATAGTACGATAGTTGGAGGTGATAGTTTATTAAATGTAACAGGAAGCCATTCAGAATATTTCGAAGGAGAATTACATTCGGAAACCAAAAAAGAGCGAAAAACCGTAAGTGAAGGTGAAATTGTTTCCCATACCACAGAAAAATACAAAATACATTCAGAAAAAGGAATAGAGAAAAACAGTAGTGAAAGTACCAATCAAAATTAATTCAAAACCATGGAAACTATTCACGGAATAACAATAATACAGAGAGAAGGTAGACTCCAAATGTTTTGCAATCATAAAAACCAAGCTGTCTATATAATAAATAACGATGAAGTAACCTATAAAGATCCGTTTGGCAATTCTATGTCAAACACATCCTGTCAAGTACAAATTAATGGGGAATCTTTTGAATTAAATCATCATGGTGAAGAGATCCGATTAAAAAACGGTACAACGATAATGCTATTGCCTAAAGAAGATATTCAGGATCTGGCCAACAAGACATTTTATGATGACGGGCAATTTAAAGTAATCGATTTTCTAACAAATACAATAACCTCAGAGTAAAAAGTATGTCAAGAACCAGATATGTAAAAGGTAAAATTACCGAGATCACTGGTGGTACTAACACCATATATGCCAAGAGCGGAATCAAATTTATTTCCGAAAAAAAAATCGAGATGTCTGCTCCGGAAACTACTTATGGAGAACCGGAAAAATATGTTCCCCCTCCTGTTAAAATTATAGAGAGCAACTATAAACTCAATAGTACATACGCACATGAACAATTAGTTTCCTTAGCTAAGCAATTGGATGAACTGCCATTTATGTTTTTTATGGTTGGGGTTTTTGGCAATGAAATTGAAGCCAGCGCCTTAAGCAAACTATACAGAGGTCTTAGTGATGGGACTATTAAAGTTCCTGAGATAGTCGTTACAAGAACTCCTATGAATGGAAGAAAAGCCAATTACAGTAACTATCAAAAAAAGATACTCGTATGGGAGCATTTTATAGATCTAGCAATAAAGGACAATGATGTGAGAGCAGAATTGATGGCTGCTTTGGTAGAAGAATATGGGCATCATATAGATAATTTATTAAGAACAGAGCTCGCAACCAATGGAATAAAAGATACCGATTATATAGACGAAGGTGCCAAGTTTGCCTACGCCTTGTTTAATTTTGATATTTTTAACGAAAAACAGCTTTGTTTTGCTACAGTAGAAACCTCAAATTTTGCAGGAGAACTTATAGTCGATTTTAGTGAGTTACATACAGAGCTAAAAGAATATGTAAACGAAGAAAAACAATATGATGCCAACCCAAACGAAGACAATGAAGGCTTTGGCGCAGGCTTTGAGGCAGGTATGCACGGGGGTATTGAAAGAGAAGCTTTAAAAGAGATGGTTAGAAATAGAAAACTAACCGAATTACAGGTAAAACAAATCTATTATGGCAACTGGCTTCGCGATTATTCTCAAATTATTTTAGAAAGCAGTATTAGGCTTGAAAAACCGGATATTGACAAAATAAAGCAAAGTGGGATAAAGCATCTTAACAGCCTGCTGAAAATGAATCCTTACAAAGTATCTCATGAGGGTTTGATAAAACTTTTAGAAATATTGGCCGCCAAAGAATTTGTGTTTGGCTCTGATAAATTCACTCCTAATTATCAAGATCATGTAAAGGTTTTTCAAAAAGATTATGGTGGGCTTACCAAAGATATTTTGGGAATCTATCGTCCTGAAGAACACATAGACAATCCAAAAGATTTAAATGATTTTAGCAGTCTGAGTATTTCTTTTCAGTATGAATACGCAAAAGGGCAGTACATTATGAAAAAGCTCTATGCAGGAGAAGACCCTAAATCACTAGTGTTAAATGACCTTAATGTAAAAAATTATATAGCGACAAAAGATACTCCTGATCCTTTAAGACCAACAGCAGATGCATATATGTTTCAACAAATAAAACTGGCGGTTCAATATGGTAAAAACAAAGACGGTTTCAGGCATTTGGGTGCCGCTTTTCATGTGTTGGAAGACTTTTTTTCACACACTAATTTTGTAGAAATTTCGTTGATAAAAGCAGGAAGTTTGCTACTGGACCAAAACAAAAATAGTACCTTAGGAAAAAATCTTTTGTTGGTATATCCATGGGTAGAAGGCAAACAGGGTCAGGATTACAGTACGATTCCTATAGTAACAGGTAAGTTTTTGTTAGACGATACCATGGCAAGCGTATTACCTAAAGTAGGCGAAAAAATGTTTCCTGTTGGAATACAGGATTATGTACAAAGAAAACCTGGGGACAGGACATTTCAGGATGCTTTTATACTCACCCTTTTAGAGGATTTATCAAAAGGACAGCAGTCTGATGGTCTGGAAAAATATCCGGTGTATATGGGAATGAAGGCCTCTGAAATATTGACTATGTATCAAAATTATTTAAAATTAATTGATGCGAAAGCAGCGGCAGTAGAATTTATTGGCTGGCCGGCGAGAATAATAGACAGGGGACTAAGCTATATGGGAGATTGTTTAACAACATTTAATAATATTGCATATAATTTATTTCTGGGTTCTGCAGATGATGATCTTAAAATAGAACAGACCGAACACAGTAATAAAAACTATGGTACCGACCCAACCCATACCCAAATTGCCAAAGATGCCCTTAATCATCCACTTAATCCTTTAGCGGCTGAGCTAGCCAAAATTGCAGTACAGGATGTTGCCGAAAAAATTCTGGAGATCTGGAAAACAAATAGCGATCCCACAGGAGAACAGCTTGCCAAATATGTAATAAACAAATATACGATACACCCAGTTTACCAGGCTGCTGACTGGGCGAATCAAACAGTTAACAAATGGAGTAATCAAAATAAAGATATTATACCAAGACTTCAAAGTGCTACTCTGTATGAACATGCCGAACAGGTAACCGAAAGAGTGATCAGCAACAAAAAAGTGCAGGAAATTTTAAACTATTTTAAATGAAACAATTAGCAATCATACTATTGAGTACTATACTCATGCAATGTCAAACCCCAAAAAAAGAACTCATGCCTGGAACCGAATTTTACATCAGCGAACATAGTATTACTTATAGAAATAATGAGTTACCTTTTGGTAAACCAATAGCCGAATGGATAAAGGTTTTTGGTAAATATGACAGAATATTTCAAACAACTATTTATATATGGGATGATTTGGGAATATATGTTTCTGAATCAGAAAAAAATACTGACATTGACGAACTCCATATATTCTTTATGAATCTCGACAGTCCTTTGGGACAGATGGGAAAACTAGAAGAAGCAAAAGGAAGAGTATCCGTAGCATTTATAAAAGAAAAAGATAAAAAAACAGGATGGTTTACTTCAGATGCGGATTACGCAGATATGGAAAAAAGTGAGACTGTAGGATCCGAAGCGCCAAAAAACTTCATTTATCCGTTTAAAATTTATTCAAAATCCTTAAATATAGAAGGTGCAGAAGTAAAAGCAGGGATGAAAGTATCTGATATTAATAAAAAAAGAGAAGAGGCAGATTTACCTGTCATCAAATATTATGATGCAGATCTTAATTCGAATCATGAAGACGGTTCAACGACTACTTTGTCAAATGGTTATTTCACTACTTTTAATGGTTTCCTGACTCCTGATGAACAAGCAAAAGCAGATTTTTATAACATCATGTACCGCCAGACCGAAGGTGAAATAGAATATATTCGTATTGTACATGATAAAGGACAGGAATATTATAAATATTAATTTTAACTTCTTTTAGTAGGATTTTAGTACAATACCAATAAAAAATTCATGAAAGAACAAGTAAAATACTTTGCAAAAATAACATCTGTAGCAGTTTTCAGTTTTATAAAAGTTAATTCATTAGGAGCAGTTAATACTTTAATTTGCTGTGTAATTGGATCTTTTTTATTGTCCGCAAATGTTGGTCATGCAGCACATACTAATTCCGGAGCACTACTACTATTAGTCTTTTTTACCAGTAAACCTGTTGGAACAACCTTGCTTGTCCTAATTTTTTTCGCACCTTTTTTATATATGCTACTTGGAAACAAATACATTATAAGTAAAATTATACATCGCTTGATAAAAGATAAGTCAGAGAGCATAATTACTCCATTATTAGATACAGTATTAACAAAATTCAAAAACAATCAACCTGATGGTTTAAAAAAAGGAGCCGATTTAGGATTAGCCAAAATTAAACTTTTAGATCAGGTAAAATCAGAAACCGATAATAAATGGTTGAAAAAAGTATTGTCATTTGGATTAAAAAAAATAAAATTGGACGATGTCGATTTAAGTCAGGATAATATTGACTTGAAAGATATTATAAAAACGAAAACAATAACTGCACTACATAATAGTACCGAACCTAGCAGAAAAGGTATTTTAGCAATTTTAATTTTACAATGGATTTTTCTATTAATGATTTGGATAATTAAACTTTGATTTTTTTATAAAATCTAAGTAAAAGCAAATTTGCCCTTCTTCAAATATTATGATCCAGATCTTAATTCGAAAAATTAGACGGCTCAACTACTACTTTGTCAAATGGTTATTTCACTACTTTTAATGGTTTCCTGATTCCCGAAGAACAAGCCAAAGAAGATTTTTATAAATTATGTACCGGTCAGACTAAAAATGCAAATGACATTGTGAAAAACCGATTTATATCAGCGAACATAGTATTACTTATAAAACAGGAGTCGCCATACATTAAAAAAGGGTTTAGCTTTAATTAAAAAAAGCTAAACCCTTTAGTTTAAACTATTACCGCAGGAATATTATTCCCCACTAATATGAAGTTCACTAAACTCTTTATCTACAATTAAAAAATGATTTGCTTCTAAAGTAAGTGGATCAAATTCAACTTTTTCATTGTCAATTTCTATTTCAGTAACCTTAAACGGCAGTCCAATTAAATTAATTTTGTATTTACTGTATGGTGTATCATATTTACCTTCCTTATGCAATTGAACAATAAGTTCTTTTTCTTTTCCAATAGTTCTGAAAGATAAAAAGCTGTAACGTCCTTTTTTATAATCATATCCGTCTTGTGCGTCCTCGTAAACTACTGATTTCTCTTTACCGTTTTTATAATATAAATCAAGAGTTAATTCATCAAATTCTAATTCCCCAACATATTGCTGAACCGGATATTTCGGAATAATAGACCCAGCCTTTACGAAAACCGGAATTTCATCAAACTTAGAGTCAACCCAAACTTCACGGCCTCCTGTTGCAAATTCATTTGTCCAATAGTTGTACCATTCCCCTCTTGGAATATACATACGTCTTCCTACTGCATTAGGCTCTAAAATCGGGCAGACTAAAATATGATTTCCGAAGATAAATTCGTCATTGCGGTAATGGGTCTGCGTATCATCCTGATCGTAGTATACCAAAGGTTTTAGCATAGGAATCCCTTCTTCGATATACTGCCAGAACATCGTGTATAAATAAGGTAATAACTGGTAACGAAGACTCACAAATTTTCGGGTAATATTTATCACCTCTTCATCAAAAGCCCATGGTTCCTGATTTCCGTGATCTCCTGAAGAATGTGTTCTACAAAACGGATGAAAAACACCTAACTGAATCCAGCGCGCATATAATTCGCCTGTTGGCTGTTCTGCAAATCCGCCAATATCAGAACCAGTAAAACCCATTCCGGAAATACTCATACGCTGTACCTGAATATTCGCAATCCATAAATGTTCCCAGGTTGCTACGTTATCACCAGTCCATGAAGACGTGTAACGCTGAGCACCCGAATAAGCTGATCTTGTAATGACGAATGGACGCTTTGGATATACAAATCGTTTCACACCATGATAAGTAGCTCTCGCCATTTGAGTACCGTAAATATTATGTGCTTTTCTGTGACTGCAAGGGTTTCCGTCATAAACGTGACGAACATCCATGGGGAAAGTTTTATTCGGAACTTCCATAACGGCAGGTTCGTTCATATCATTCCACACTCCTTTTACCCCAATGTCTGAAATTAATTCTTTGAATAATCCTGCCCACCATTCCCTTACTACAGGATTGGTATAATCCGGAAAATTACATTCACCCGGCCATACTTTTCCTTTCATGTAAGGCCCGTCGGCTCTTTTACAGAAGTAGTCTTTTTCAAGACCTTCCTGATAAACCCAGTAATTTTTATCTATTTTGATTCCCGGGTCAATGATTACTATCGTTTTAAAGCCATCTTCGGCCAATTCAGCAACCATTTTCTTTGGATCGGGGAAATAATCCTTATTCCATGTAAAACATCGAAAACCGTCCATATAATCAATGTCCAGATAAATGGCATCACAAGGGATTTTAAGTTCCCTGAATTTTGAAGTGATTTCTTTTACTTTGCTTTCCGGATAATAACTCCATTTACATTGGTGGTATCCTAAAACCCAAAGCGGCGGCAATTCCGGTTTTCCGGTCAAATCGGTATAAGTGGTAACTACATCCTGCATTTGAGGTCCGTAAACAAAATAATAGTTCATCTCCCCTCCTTCACTCCAAAAACTGGTCACGTTTCTTCTTTCCTGACAAAAGTCAAAAAAAGTACGGAATGTATTATCAAAGAAAATCCCGTAAGATTGTTTATTGTGAAGACCTATGTAAAAAGGAACTACCTTATACAAAGGCTCCTGATCTTTATGATAGGCGTATTGGTCGGTAGCAAAATTTTCTACTCTTTTTCCTTTTAAATTCATTTGAGTAGCTTTATCGCCAAGGCCGTAAAAACATTCACCATCTTTTGATGATTTACTCATTTTTACAATATTTCCGCCATATTCATAGCTTTCTTCCCAATGAAAACCAAGTTCGTCTTCGAGAATCAAAAAGTCGTTTAAATCATAAATCGACAAACGAAGATCTGCCTTTTTAATTTTGCATTTTACTTTGCTGGTCCTGATTTCAAAATGATTCTCTTCTTCGGTAACATTCAGAAAATTATAACCGTGCAGCTGGCTTTTATCAATAGCATACGAAAAATCATTACTAAAATAGCCTTTTGTAGTAAAACGAAAACGAATTAAACTGTCCCTGAGAATAGTGACTTTTAAGATTACGTTATTATCTGTATTAAAAGAAATGGAATCGCCTTCATGTTCATACGAAACTACTTTTGACGGAAATAAATTACCCTTGTATTCTAGTGCGGTATTTGTAATCATATGACTAATGGATTAAATTTAATGCTGCTGCCTTTAGTTTCAAACTTACAAAAAAACTTAGTAATACGCTATGAATAAAAGGTTTATTAACGAAAACGTTTTTTCTGACTGAGTGATAATTTAGGTATTAAAAAAACATCAATTCAGTAATTTAGAACCTTAAAATTAAAAAAATCACAGCACGCTGACAGCTATACTTTTTATACAAAAGAATAAACCGTAACACTTAATGGAGGCAAAGTTAATTCCACTGAAAAATCTCTTCCATCATAAGGATAAGATTCTATTTTCAAAGTTCTCGGATTACTTACTCCACTTCCGCTATAAACAGGAGAATCAGTATTGAAAATTTCTTTTAATTTTCCTTTCTGAGGAATTCCAATTCTATAATTCTCACGAACAACCTGAGTAAGATTACAAACAATAATCAAATTTTCCTGAGGATTATTTCCTTTTCGGATATACGATATAACAGCATTTTGATGATCTGAATAGTTGATCCATTCAAAACCTTCCCCGCTAAATTGTTTTTCATATAAAGCAGGCTGTGATTTGTAAAACTGATTCAAATCGGTAATAATCTTTTTTATTCCTGAATGATAGTCATATTGTAATAAATGCCAGTCCAGACTATTCTCAAAATTCCATTCGGCAGTTTGTCCAAATTCAGATCCCATAAACAATAATTTGGTTCCGGGATGCGTAAACATATAGCCGTATAGCAGTCTTAAATTGGCAAATTTCTGCCATTCATCGCCTGGCATTTTATATACAATAGATTGCTTTCCGTAAACCACTTCGTCATGTGAAAAAGGCAGCATGAAATTTTCGGTAAAAGCATAGGTCATCGAAAAAGTCAGATCGTTTTGATGGTATTTCCTGTAAACCGTTTCTTTTTGAAAATATTTTAAAGTATCGTGCATCCATCCCATCATCCATTTCATTCCAAAACCTAAACCTCCGGTAAATGTTGGCCTTGAAACCATCGGAAAAGAAGTGCTTTCTTCTGCAATCGTTTGAACTCCTTCAAAATTAGCATAAATCACTTCATTAAATTCCTTCAGAAAACTGATGGTTTCTAAATTTTCATTTCCTCCGTAAATATTCGGTTCCCATTCACCATCTTTTCTGGAATAATCCAAATACAGCATCGAAGCTACAGCATCAACACGCAAACCATCAACATGATAATTTTGAAGCCAAAAAACAGCATTACTGATCAGAAAAGCCCTGACTTCATTACGTCCGTAATTAAAAACAAGGCTCTTCCAGTCGGGATGATACCCCTTTCTGCGATCCGGATGTTCATATAAATGGGAGCCATCAAAAAAACCTAAACCGTGAGCATCATCAGGAAAATGTGACGGAACCCAGTCGAGAATCACTCCAATACCCGCCTCATGCAGTTTATCAACCAAAACCATAAAATCCTGAGGCTTGCCGAAACGGGAAGTTGGGGCAAAATAACCAACTAGCTGATAACCCCATGAAGGATCATATGGATACTCCATAACGGGCATAAATTCTACGTGCGTAAAACCTGTTTCTTTAACATAAACAACCAAATCGTCAGCGAGTTCCAGATAGGTTAAGAACTTGTTGTCATTACCCCGTTTCCAGGATCCTAAATGTACTTCGTAAACCGAATAAGGTTTATCTAAAGCATTATGTTCCTGACGTGACTGCATCCACTTTTCGTCTTTCCAGTTATAATCCAGATCCCAGACTACAGAAGCTGTATGAGGCGGTTTTTCGCAGTATAAAGAGAAAGGATCTGCTTTTTCAGTTACAACTCCGTTAATATTAGACTGGATTTTATACTTATAAATAGCTCCTTTATCTAAATTGGGAATAAAGCCTTCCCAAATACCGGAAGAATCCCAACGCACCTGAAGCATGTGTTCACCCTGAGTCCAGTAATTAAAATCACCTACAACTGAAACAGATTGAGCAGTTGGCGCCCAAACAGCAAAATATACTCCTTTTACGCCACCTACTTCGATTAAGTGTGCACCGAGTTTTTCATATAACTTAAAGTGTTTTCCGGCTTTGAATAAGTCGATATCAAAATCAGTAAATAGGGAATGCGTAATAACGTTGGACATATTTTAATTAGTAATTAGTGACTAGTACTTAGTAATTAGTTGTTTTTTAGTTTTGATAATAGTTTTTAGTCTTTTGTGATTATTACAAAGTATACTCTTTACTAATCACAAAAGACTAAGGACTAAAAATTAATCTATCCTGAAATTATCCGGAAGAATGGCTCCTTTTTTAATAACAACAATTCCATCTTTAATTGTATACAATTCATTTGTAAAATTTTCCAGATGAGTACCTCCGTTGATGTGGACATTGTTACCAATACGTACATTTTTATCAACTAAAGCATTTTTAATAAAACAGTTCTCTCCTATTCCGATTTGGATTTTATTGTTCAGGGAATCCTGATTCATCTCATCAATATCCTGATAAAAATCGTTACCCATAACATATGAGTGCTGGATTACTGTTCCGTCTCCAATTCTGGAACGAATTCCAATTACAGATTTTGATATTTCGTTTGCATTGATAATGCACCCCTCAGAAATTAAAGACTGATTTATATTCGAGTTTCTGTATTTTGAAGGAGGAAGTAATCTCGGACGTGTAAAAATTTTGCTGTAGTTGTCAAACAGGTTAAACTCAGGAATATCGTCTGTAAGACCAATATTTGCTTCGAAAAAAGAATCAATGTTTCCTATATCTGTCCAGTAGCCTTCATATTGGTAGCTAAGTATCTTATGCTTGCCTACTGCCTGCGGAATGATTTCTTTTCCAAAATCCTTGGTATCCGGATCCGCCATCAATTCCTCCAATAACTGACGGTTAAAAATATATATTCCCATAGAAGCCAGGTACTTTTTACCTTTTTCCTGCATTTGTTCGCTCACTTCAGATTCCCATTCCGGCAAAAGCGAAGCGTGTGGCTTTTCGATAAAAGCTTCAATACAACTTTCATTGTTTGCTTTAAGAATTCCAAAATCCGGTGCATCTTTTGCATTAACCGGCAAAGTAGCGATAGAAATAGGAGCACCAGATGCGATATGGGCATCCAGCATCTCGTTGAAATCCATCTGATATAACTGATCACCGGATAAAATCAGAGCATATTCAAAATCATGTTTTACGAAATGTGACATACACTGACGAACAGCATCAGCAGTACCCTGAAACCAGGTTGGATTATCAGGGGTTTGTTCAGCAGCCAAAATATCTACAAAAGATTCACTAAAAATACTGAAATTAAATGTGTTTTTAATATGCGCATTCAGAGAAGCCGAGTTGAACTGTGTCAATACAAATATTTTAAAAATATCAGAATTGATACAATTTGATATTGGAATATCAACTAATCTGTATTTTCCACCAATAGGAACGGCAGGTTTAGACCTCGTTTCTGTTAACGGATACAAACGCGATCCCTGACCACCCCCTAAAATAATTGCAACTACTCCTTTTTTGTTAACTTTCATTTTTCTGAATTATTTGGTTATATGTTTCGATGTATTCTTGGCAAACTCTTTCCCAGGAATGATCTGTAGCCATTCCTTTTTTTATTATTTTATCAAACCCGCTTTTATCATCATACAGATTTACAGCACGATTAATGGAATAACAGACATCCTCAACCGACGCCTGATCGTGACAAATTCCGTTCCCATCATCACCAAAATCAATTACGGTATCTTTCAAACCTCCTGTTCTTCTTACAATCGGAACCGTTCCGTAACGCAATGCATACATTTGGTTTAATCCGCAGGGTTCTACTCTTGAAGGCATTAATATAAAATCAGAACCTGCATAAATTAAATGGGCCAGTTCTTCATTATAACCAATGAAAACATTGTAATTTCCTTTGTAATTGTCTCGTAACTGCAATAATTGCATTTCAATATCAGGATTTCCAGATCCTAAAATCAGGATATTGATGTTTTTAAAATGTTCAGAAAGCGCTATTGCTGCAGCCTGAGGCAAAAGATCGCCGCCCTTTTCATCAAATAATCTTCCAATAAAACTAAACAAAGGTTTTGAGGGATCTAACTCAAATCGTTCACATAGCTTCTCCTTGTTTTTTTGTTTTCCTAATTCAAAATTATCAATCGAATAATGGGATTCCAGCATTTTATCTGTGAAAGGATTCCAAACTTCAATATCTATTCCGTTTAAGATTCCTTTTGATTTGCTTCGTACTTTATTAAATAATGATTCCAGTCCGTTTGCTGAAACATTAATTTCATCCAGATAACTCGGAGAAACTGTTGTCACAGCATCAGCACATTTAACGGCTACTGCCAGTGAATTCAAGCAATTATCCCATTCCAGAAAACCTGCATGACGCACATCAAATTCAGGGATATAATGCATTTTATCGTGACCAAACCATCCCTGATACAATCCGTTATGAATAGTGATAACAGTTCGGACCTTACTTAAAACTTCATATTTATAACTGAACTGCAGCATAAACGGAATCAGTCCCGTATGGTGATCGTGGCAGTTGATGACGTCTGGAATTATATTCTCAGCCAGAATCCAGTCTAAAGTAGCAATCTGAAAAGATATAAAACGTTCGATATCGTCTTCATATCCATAAACATTCGGACGGTCAAATAAATCCTTAATTTCAATCAGATATAATTCATACCCAAGTTTATCAGTTGTTTCCTTTAGAACATTATAAGGAAATATAAAATTGCCTAAAACAACATTGCCTGAATGTACGGTTTCAAAATCATTTTCGTGTTTAAACTTTGTATCATATGCAGGAACCACTACTCTTACCTGATGCCCGGCATTTTGCTGATACTTCGGCAATGCCCCGACAACATCGGCTAATCCGCCAACTTTGGCCATTGGATAACATTCTGCACTAAGATGAAATATTTTCATTTAAGACGGCTGTTTTATAAAATTGGTACTAAATCAAATTAATACGTAAATTGCTATTATTGTGTAATTTTATGTTTTTTAAATTTAGGAAAAAACTTAGTAGAATTTAGCTCCAAAATAAAAATTATCATTATGCTAAAAAAAACACCGAATCCTGTAAAATCCTTAAAAATCCCATTGTTTATTATTATTTCTGCGAAATTATGTGCCATTGTTTCCAAAAAACTCGTAACTGCTTATGCAGCAAAACTTTTTACAACACCTATAAAACATAAAATTCCGAAAAGAGAATTAAAAATGGATTCTGAAAGCATCCAGAATACAATTCATATTCCGGCAATTGATAAAAGTATCAGGGCTTATGAATATGGAAAAAGCGACAAGAAAGCATTGCTGGTTCATGGATGGTCAGGACGCGGAACACAATTATTCAAAATTGCAGATTCACTTTTAGAAAACGGATATTCAATTGTAAGTTTTGATGCGCCGGCCCACGGAAAATCCAAAGGCAGTACTACTATAATGTCTGAGTTTATACTATCAATTTTAGAAATAGAAAAGCAATACGGACCATTTGAAATTGCCATTGGTCATTCATTAGGCGGCATGTCTGTTTTGAATGCAATCAAAAACGGCTTGAATGTAAAGAAGGCTGTTATTATAGGCAGTGGCGATATTGTACAGGATATTTTGGATGAATTTGTTTCAAAATTGAGATTAAAACCCGAAATTAGTAATCGCCTTCGTGATTATTTTGAAAATAAATATCAGGTAAAAATGGATGACTTCTCAGCATATCAGGCCGCTAAAAAAATAGCAATACCTGTTTTGGTAATACATGATAAAAATGATCCTGAAGTTCCTGTAAAAGCAGGAATTCATATTTATGAGAACCTGCATAATGGAAGTTTATTTTTGACAGAAGGACTTGGCCACCGAAAGATATTGGGAAATCATGACGTAATTAAAAAAATTATTGAGTTCATACTAAATTAAAAACTGACATGGATTTATTTGGAGAAACGAGAAATTGGGAACAGGATTTAAAACCCATTTTAAAGAAATATAAAGGAAAGAAACATCCATTGGACTATGAAAACACCTACCAATTACTGGTTATGGTTGTATTGTCCGCACAGGATTCTGATGCAAATATCAACAATATTGCTCCTGCTCTGTTTGCCGAATTTCCAACCCTAAAAAGTCTTTCAAAAGCAGATTTAGAAACTTTTATGCCGTATGTGAGCAAAGTTCACAATCACGCTACCAAGGCCAATTGGCTTTTAGAAATTGCCAAAACGATTCAAAATGATAAAGATATTCCGTTAACCTTGGATGGACTGACCGCTTTAAAAGGTTTGGGAAGAAAATCTGCTAATGTAATATTAAGGGAAACCGGTCAGCCTGCTGAAGGTATTATTACTGATTTACATGTAATTCGTGTTGCCCCGAGAATTGGAATCGTTAAGGAGAGCAAAGATGGCAACAAGGTTGAAAAACAATTGATGGAAGTTTTACCCAAAAAAGTCTGGTCAGAGATTGGTATGGCGATTTCTTTTTTAGGAAGGGAAATTTGCCGACCAAAACCCAAATGTGAAGAATGCGTTTTGAATGATATTTGCTATTATTATTTGCACCTTAGAAAAGGAATTTGATCAACCCATAACTTTACGCAGAAAAAATTATTATTTCTTTTTTTTATATAAACATATATCGTAATATTGCAATATAAAAATATACTTATTCATGGGCGCAACCAAAACAGATCATTTCACAGATAAGCAAAATCAGATTGCCATAATTGCAAAAGCATTAGGTCATCCCGCCAGAATAGCTATTATCGAATATTTATTAAAAGTCAATAGCTGCATATGTGGTGATATTGTAAACGAGCTTCCTCTTGCCCAGCCTACTATTTCACAGCATTTAAAGGAATTAAAAAATGCTGGACTTATTAAAGGTAACATTGAAGGTAATGCTATATGTTACTGCATTGATGAAAAAACTTTTGATGTTTTGAAAGATTATTTTTCTAATATCATACTAACTGTTACAAATCAGAAATGTTGTTAAACATTTTTTTTATTATCAAAATCGTAATATTGCAATAAACAATTAAATAAAAAATCATGAAACTTTCAGAAATTAAAAACCTTCTGCAAACTGTAGAAACAGTAAATTTTCAATTGCCAAACGGGAATTTCGTGCCGGAACATTTTCATGTTACCGAAGTTGGCCTGATTACCAAAAACTTTATTGACTGTGGCGGAACTGTCCGAAAAGAAACAGTAGTAAACTTTCAGCTATGGAATGCGAATGATGTGGAGCATCGTCTAAAACCTCAAAAATTAATTGATATCATAGCGCTTTCTGAAAAAATATTAGGAATCGAAGATTTTGAAATTGAAGTGGAATATCAGGACAACACTATCGGAAAATATGATTTAGGTTTCAACGGAAAAGATTTCTTATTACTGAACAAACAAACGGCTTGTCTTGCTCAGGATAATTGCGGAATTCCTGCAGAAAAACCAAAAATAAAATTATCCCAACTAAATAATGAAAACACTAATTCCTGCACTCCGGGCGGAGGTTGCTGCTAATTTTTACTTAAATTAATATGTTAAATAAAGGAGGCTTACTACCTAATATAAATAAAATTAGGGAATCATTTAATTTTGAAGAAATCACATTTGAACGTAAAACTATTTTACAATCACTTATTGATTTTATCAAATTGAAAGTTCAAAATCAAGAAGACATTCGGTTGAACTTTATTTGCACACATAATTCCAGAAGAAGCCATTTATCGCAGATTTGGGCCCAGACCGCGGCACATTATTACGGAATTAAAAACGTTTCTTGCTATTCGGGCGGAACAGAAGCTACTGCCATGTTCCCGAAAGTTGCCGAAACTTTAAAAAATACAGGTTTTAAAATTCAAAAACTTTCTGAAGAAAATAATCCGGTTTACGCCATAAAGTTTGCTGAAAATCAATCACCAATTATAGGGTTTTCTAAAGCGTACGATGATGAGTTTAATCCTGAAAATGGTTTTGCTGCTATCATGACCTGCTCACAGGCTGATGGCGGGTGTCCTTTTATCGCAGGAGCTGAAAAACGGATTCCTATTACATATGAAGACCCAAAAGCTTTTGACAATACACCACAGCAAACTGAGAAATATCAGGAACGCAGTATTCAAATTGCTACTGAGATGTTTTATGTTTTTTCTCAAATAAAAAAATAATATGGCTGTAAATCATTGTGTTCCTGTTGTAAAAAGAAAAAAACTGGGCTTTTTAGACCGTTTCCTCACCTTGTGGATTTTTCTTGCCATGATAATTGGCGTTTCTATAGGTTATTTTATTCCGTCAAGCGGAAATTTCATAAACTCCTTTTCCAGCGGAACTACGAATATTCCGTTGGCAATTGGACTCATTTTGATGATGTATCCGCCTTTAGCAAAAGTGAAATACGAAAATATGGGAGAAGTTTTTAAAAACACAAAAGTCCTTGGCGCTTCATTATTTTTAAATTGGATAATAGGTCCAATTTTAATGTTTACGCTGGCACTTCTATTTTTAAAAGGTTATCCCGAATACATGATAGGTTTAATCCTTATTGGTTTAGCACGTTGCATTGCAATGGTAGTGGTCTGGAATGACCTGGCTGATGGAAACCGTGAATATGCCGCCGGATTAATCGCTTTAAACAGTATTTTTCAGGTTTTGCTTTATAGTGTTTACGCTTATATTTTCATCACTATTCTTCCTCCCTGTTTTGGTTATAATGGCTTTGAGGTAAATATAAGTATTGGGCAAATTGCAAAAAGCGTTGGTGTCTATTTAGGAATTCCGTTTATACTTGGTATCCTAAGCCGTTACAGTCTGATAAAACTGAAAGGAGAAGAATGGTTTCAAAATAAATACATTCCGTTTATTTCTCCTATTACCCTGATTGCACTCCTGTTTACGATTGTAATTATGTTTAGTCTGAAAGGGGAATTAATTGTACAAATTCCGATAGATGTACTTCGAATTGCGATTCCTTTAGTGATTTATTTTGCTGTTATGTTTGTCATTAGCTTTTTTACCGGAAAGTATTTTGGTGCGGATTATTCAAAAAGTACTGCAATAGCTTTTACAGCTACAGGAAATAACTTTGAACTGGCGATTGCGGTTGCTATTGGAGTTTTCGGAATCAATAGCGGACAAGCTTTTGCCGGTGTTATTGGTCCGCTGGTAGAAGTTCCTGCACTGATTGCATTAGTGAATGTCGCATTTTGGTTTAGGAAAAAGTTTTTTTCCTAATTACGCTTTTCAAACAACCATTTCGGAATTTCCTCTGTTAGTAAAAACGGAATAACAATATTATTGTGATTGAGTTTCCTGAAAGTGGTAAAAGTCATTTTTTTGTTTGATGAGAGTTTGCTAAACAATTCTACACTTCCGATATAAGGATTCTCGTCATCTTTTTCTCCGTGAATAAGCCATATATTTTTCCTGCTTACTTTTTTAAGATTTGAAAAATCAGGAACAGCAGCAACAGAAACCATAGCCGCAAATTTGTCTGGCGCTATATGTAGTAAATTTTGTGCAGTTGAACCGCCCATCGAATAACCAGTCAAGTAAATTCTATTAGTATCGATGTTTGGATATTCTTTTTCGACATTTTGAATTAATTCCAATAAAGCAAAAACATCTTCTGAAGGTTTTGAAACCTGAATACCCTCGCTATTCTTTTCATAATTTGAAGAACGCTTGCTGAATTGCGGTGCAATGACATAACATTGATATTTGTTATAAATTTCAGGTCTTAGCCAAATTTTCGCAAAGGGTTCAAGCTGATTTTCATTGTCATTCCCAATTCGGGTTGAGTTATGGAAAGTGATTACTAAAGGATATTTTTGGCTATTGCTTTTATCTTTTGGAATCAGAAGCCTGTAAGGAATTTGTATATTTTCTTTAATAAATATCTTTTTTTCAAAGGCATCCGTATTGAGGCTGTTTAGTATTTTTCTGTTATTTGCGAAAGTTAGGCTATCAACACTTGTTTCCCGGAATTCTTTTTTCTGGGCAAAAGCGAAATTAACAGTTAAGGTCAGAAAAAGTATAGCTATGATTTGTTTTGAGTTTGATTTATGCATTTTAGGATTTATATGATTGTGATAATTTTAGATCACTTTCTTGCCAGAATATGTTTTTCTTGTCTTACTTTGTGGGCACAGAATTCAATTCCGCGCTATCTGGGTTGCTATTTTTTAATTGGAATATTTAATACTTGATAAATTCTGCCTCCATCTTTAGAAGAAAATAAAATTGTCAATTGAGAGATGCTTCTTTTAAAATCCTTGTTTGTCGGCGCAATAAATATTTTTAATTTATGATTGCTTATCGTATCAGTAATAATTGCGCCACTTATTCTAAGATCCTCTAAACTTACTTTTTCCAAAACTACGTTCATAAGCATCTTTCCATTTGAATTGAGCTTTTCATTTTCTTCATCAAATGTCAGCGTAATTTTTTGAGTTCCTTCTTTACAAACCCATTTATCTTTTGCACATGAACTTAGAAATATTAAAACAATAATTGTGAGAAGCAGATTTTTCATTTTGTACTGTTATTTTCGACGTGTGCGGATTCAGCAATCTCTGGTAACGTTCCCTTGCTACAAGAGGTTTGGGGTTAAATTAAGCCTTATTTTCGGATTTGCCTAAACTTCCCAAATACAAGACCATTTTTAAATTAAGCCAAATGCCCAAACCTCTTGTATCAAGTGCAGCCGTTCGGTTTTTTTTATTAATCATTTTCTAAGAATAATGCCCAATATTCAATATCCATCCAATGATTATCATTTTTAGTTTTAGTTAAAAATAACTCTAATTCAGTTTCTGAAATTGGATTTTTCTTTATTTCAGCTGGATTTTGCCTATTGATTGATAAAATCCTTAAATCGTTTAAAATAGATAAAAAATTTTCAATTGAAATTGCTATGTAGTTTTCTTCCCATTCCCCATTTCCGTGTTGAGAAATAAAAACAGGTAAATTTGGATTTTCAATATCGACAAATATTGGATCATCCATATTATCATTAGCAATCACAATCCAATTTTCTTTCCAATCTCCTTTCTTATTCCCGACTAATGATTTTCCGTTTTCTGTTATGCTATCTCCAATTTGTTCTTTTTCAATACTCTCTAATTTAAATATATTTATTTCACTATAACCAATCGATATATCTTCTGCTTTTGAAATAAACTTTTTGAAATTTTCATTCTCGAATAATATATTTAAGTTTGGTTTTTCGTTGCTGTTAAATAGTTTACTGAAAATATTCATTTATTTTTCGCTTAATTCTTATTACATTCTGCCCTGTCAAACTGACGGCTAACTTATTTATATACGAAACATACATTCGCATATCTATCCAAATTTCACATATGTAAGAAATTTTGTTTCTTAATTATATTTTCAAATATATTTTATTTTTTTTTACAAAATATAAAACAGAAACATTTTATAAATCTTATTATGAAACCAAACTTCTTAGCCCTGATGGAAACGGCATCCTTTTTCCTGCTCCTTTAGCAGGGAAAAGATATAGTGGACAGCAGGAAATAGCTCCTTATCAAAAATCTCAAATAAATGCAATATTAACATTTCATTTAATTAGGGTTCAAAGATTTAATTACTATTTTTGGGACTCTTTCAAAAATATGATTAACGCTATGCGAAAAACACAGTTATTTTTACTTTTTTTTATCAGTATTCAAATTTCTTTTGCCCAGCAGCCACAAAAACCTAATGCTGTCGAAATTTATAATCAAATTCAAAAATTAAATTTTCTGGGGTCTGTTTTATACATTGCAGCACATCCGGATGACGAAAACACACGTCTTATTTCGTATTTATCTAATGAGGTAAATGCAAGAACCGGTTATTTATCATTGACGCGTGGCGACGGAGGGCAGAACTTAATTGGTCCGCAACTGCGTGAATTATTAGGCGTAATCAGAACTCAGGAATTAATTGAAGCCCGAAAAATAGACGGTGGGGAACAGTTTTTTTCGCGTGCAAATGATTTTGGATTTTCAAAAAACCCAGATGAAACTTTAAAAATATGGGATAAGGATAAAGTCCTTGCCGATGTAGTCTGGACAATCCGAAAATTTCAGCCGGATGTGATTATAAATCGTTTTGATCATCGCTCACCAGGAACGACGCACGGACACCACACCTCGTCTGCAATGCTTAGTGTGGAAAGTTTTAATTTGACGAACGATGCCAAAAAATATCCTGAACAATTAAAATTTGTAAGCCCGTGGCAGGTTAAACGCTTATTTTTTAATCCGTCATGGTGGTTTTTTGGAAGCCAGGAAAAATTTGATGCTGCTGATAAATCCAAATATACTGCTTTAGAAACAGGCGTTTATTATGCCGGAATTGGCAAATCGAATCAGGAAATTGCTGCTTTAAGCCGCAGCCGTCATCAGTCACAGGGATTTGGAAGTACCGGAGCAAGAGGTGAAGAAACTGAATATCTGGAACTTATAAAAGGCGAAAAAGCCAAAAACCTCAATGATTTATTTGACGGAATTGATACATCATGGAACCGTGTAAAAAATGGTAAACCTATTGGTGACTTAATTTCACAGATTATTAAAAATTATAATTTCAGCAATCCGTCGACAAGTATTCCTGATTTGGTAAAGGCGTATTCGATGATTCAGGAACTGGAAGACACGCATTGGAAAGATTTAAAATCAGATGCAATAAAAAACATTATCGCATTGAGTGCCGGATTATATCTGGAAGCTGTTGCTGATGAGCAGGAAGCTACACCGGGAAGCAGTGTAAAACTAAACATTGAAGCTATCAACAGATCTTCAGTAGAAATGCAATTGACAGGCTTAACTTCGTTGCCGGATAACAAAACTACGGTTAAATTCAAGCTTTTCTTAAAAAACAATAATGACCAGCGATTTAAACTTAATATTCAGCTTCCTGAAACTATGGAATACACACAACCATATTGGCTGAAAGAAAAAGCAAGTGTTGGGATGTACACGGTTTCAAATCAGGAAATCATCGGAATTCCGGATATTATCAGAGATGTAAAAGTTATTTTTAATATCAGGATTAACGGTGTCGATATTCCGTTTGAACGAACTGTTGTCTATAAATATAATGACGGCGTAAAAGGCGAAATGTATAATTTTCTGGATATCGTTCCGGAAGTTACAACTTCGATTCTGGAAAAAGTTTTAATTTTCAAAGACACGAAAAGCAAAATGATTCCTGTAAAAGTCCGTGCTGGAAAAGATGGAATTAAAGGGGATTTACAGCTGGAACTACCTAAAAGCTGGGTGGTTACTCCTGCTAAAATTCCGTTTACACTGGAGAAAAAAGGGATGGAACAAACGTTTTATTTTGAGGTTATCCCTCCTTCCAACCCTGAAGAAGCTATTGCAAAGAGCGTAGTTATGATGGAAAATAAAAGTTTTGACAAAGACCAGACTATTCTTGATTTCACTCATATCACAAAGCAATTGGTTTTAAAATCAGCTGAATCAAAATGTATTCGAATAGATTTAAAAACTACGAATGATGCAATTGGTTATATTATGGGTGCAGGTGATGAAGTTCCGGAAAACCTGACTCAGATGGGTTATAAAGTAACTATTTTAAAACCAGAAGAAATTACACCTGAGAGATTGGAATCTTTTAATGTGATTATTACAGGAATACGTGCTTACAATACCGTAAACGCTTTGGCAAACAAACAGCCAATCCTTTTTGATTTCGTTAAAAGTGGCAAAACGATGATTGTACAATACAATACAAATGGCAAGTTAGTTACGGATAAAATTGCCCCTTACCCGCTTAAACTTTCTAATGACCGTGTGACTGAGGAAAATGCAAAAGTTACTTTTCTTGCTCCGGATCATCCTGTTATAAACACGCCAAACAAAATATCAACAAAAGATTTTGAAGGATGGACACAGGAACAGGGATTATATTACCCTAATCAATTTGATGATGCTTTTACTCCGATTATTTCATCCCATGACAAAGGCGAATCAGACAAAAAAGGAGCTTTGTTAGTGGCTCCATATGGAAAAGGCTATTATATTTACACCGGCCTGAGCTTTTTTAGAGAACTGCCGGAAGGTGTTTCCGGTGCTTACAGGTTGCTTTCGAATATTATTTCGCTAAAACAGCCTATCGAAGCTCCAAAGCAGGAATTAAAAAACTAATTAAAATGGAAGCGAAAAAAGAAAAAAGATGGAAAAAAAGTTACACTTATGTATTAGTGGCTAATGCCGTTTACATTATTATTTTTTTCTTAATCATGCAATTATACTCATAACTTATGCAGCTATTTGACTGGATTGTACTTATTGTTACTCTTTTATTTATTGTAGTATACGGATCATGGAAAACCAAGGGAAGCAAAAATGTTGAAGACTTTATTTTAGGCAATAATGAAACTCCCTGGTATACCGTTGGACTTTCTGTAATGGCAACGCAGGCCAGTGCGATTACTTTTTTATCTACACCTGGGCAGGCCTATCATGACGGAATGGGTTTTGTGCAGTTTTATTTTGGACTGCCAATTGCCATGATAGTCATTTGTCTGACCTTCATTCCTTTATACCATAAAAACAAAGTATTTACAGCTTATGAATTTCTGGAAAAGCGATTTGATGTAAAAACACGTTCGCTTGCAGCCATTTTATTTCTGGTACAAAGAGGATTAGGAACTGGTTTGACTATTTATGCTCCGGCCATTATATTATCGACTCTCTTAGGCTGGAATTTAACTTTGATGAACATCTTTATTGGTGTTTTGGTTATATTCTATACATTTTCCGGAGGGACAAAAGCAGTAAATGTAACCCAGAAGCAGCAAATGTTCGTGATTATGTCCGGGATGTTTATCACATTCTTTCTGATTCTGCATTATTTGCCACAGGATATGACTTTTTCAAGTGCCATGCATATTGCGGGTGCTAATGACAAGATGAATATTGTGGATTTTTCTTTTGATCCCGAAGAAAGATATACTTTCTGGAGTGGAATCACAGGTGGTTTTTTCCTTATGCTTGCCTACTTCGGAACAGACCAGTCGCAAGTAGGCCGTTATTTATCGGGAAAATCTGTCAAGGAAAGCCAGATGGGATTAATTATGAACGGACTATTAAAAGTTCCAATGCAGTTTTTTATATTGCTTACAGGGGTTATGGTTTTTGTATTTTTTCAATTCAATCCTGTTCCTTTGAATTTTAATCCAAATAATAAAATTATTATTGAAAAATCTGCTTTTAAAGAGGAATATCATGCTTTGGAAGTTAAGTTAAGCAAACTTTCTGAAGATAAAAAAGTAATCAATCTTTTATATATCGAACAGTTGAATCAGGATTATGACAATCCAATTCTTCGAAAAGAATTAGTTACATTATCCAACAAGGAAAAAGATTTGCGTGACCGTGCGAAAGAAATCATTTCTAAAGCCGACAGCAATAGTGAGACCAATGATAAAGATTATGTGTTTTTCCATTTCATTTTGCATTATTTGCCAAAAGGGCTCATAGGATTATTACTGGCAGTCATCATGTCGGCTGCTATGTCATCAACCGCTTCCGGATTAAATGCCTTAGCATCAACAACTGCAATTGACATCTATAAACGAAACCTGAAAGAAGAGAAGTCTGAAAAGCATTATCTCAATGCTACTAAATTCTTCACACTTTTCTGGGGAGTCGTTGCGATACTTTTTGCGTGTGTAGGAACATTGTTTGAAAATTTAATTCAGTTGGTAAATATTATTGGATCAATTTTTTACGGAACTGTTTTAGGTATTTTTCTAGTTGGTTTTTATCTGAGACGTGTTCAGGCAAAACCAATGTTCTACAGTGCAATTATTAGCCAGCTGACCATTTTTATCATTTATTATTTTATGATTTATATTTACCCGAGTGGGCAGGAAAAATTAGGTTATTTATGGCTGAATTTTATTGGTGCAATCCTGACTATCTTATTATCTCTATTCATACAAATTACTTTCTACAAAAGAAATAATCCTGAATCAAATGAATTATAATTCTAACTTGAACATTTTACATTTTTTATGCTAAATTTTAACTTCACCCCTTTTCCGGTTATAGAAACTGAGCGTTTAATTTTAAGACGAATTACAGATGATGATGTAAATGAAGTTTTTGAATTGCGATCAAATCCGGAAACAATGAAATATATTCCAAGACCTTTAGTTAAAACTACAGAAGATGCTCTTGGACATATTGCAATGATTGAAGAAAAAATCGTAAAAAATGAAGGGGTCAATTGGGGAATTACATTAAAAGGCAGCCCTGAAATTATAGGAATTATAGGATTCTACAGATTGCAGCCAGAAAATTATCGTGCCGAAATTGGGTATATGTTACTTCCTGAATTTCATGGAAAAGGAATTATTACTGAGGCATTGAAACGATTAATTTCTTATGGTTTTGATGACATAAAACTTCACTCCATTGAAGCTGTAATTGATCCTGAAAATTTTGCCTCTGAAAAAGTTTTACAAAAATGCAATTTTGTAAAAGAAGCGCATTTAAAAGAAGCTGAATTTTATGATGGAAAGTTTTTGGACAAAGTTATTTACTCATTAATAAACCGTTAATTTTTATTTTCAATAAAATATTTTTTATTATAGTTATTCTTTTTATTCCGCTATATTTGCCAAAAAAAAAACAAGAAATTCCTTGTTTTAAACCAAAGAACATGAAAAAAAAACTTATATTACTTTTTATTATCTCAATAAACGCACATAGCCAAACCTATATAAAATTCAATGCTTTTTCAGCTTTAGCTCTTGTACCTAACCTTGGAGTAGAAACAAATATTGGAAAAAAAACAACTTTTAGTTTTGATGTAATGGCTTCCTTTTGGGAGTCATTTGATGGTAAAAAGCCTATGAAATTTGCTACTTATACTCCTGAAATACGATATAATTTTAAAGAAAAATATAATGGCTTTTATACAGGTGCACATATAGGTTTTGACACTTATGAACTCCAAAAATGGAATTACTGGAGGGATTTTCCAACATATTACGAAAAAGGCTTTGGATATAGAATAGGAGCAACAATTGGATACAACAAAAAACTTAGTGATAAATTTTTATTGGATATTTTTTTGAGAGGTGGCTGGCATCAGGGCTTTTATAAAGGCCATTATAATGATGGTACCCCAGGAAGATACGAAGTAGCAAAAAAATATAATAAAAGCGGGGAATGGATGCCATATGGAGGTGGCATTATGATTTCTTACAAACTAAATTAATTTTCACTAAACTTAGGAATTGATTTAATATACAGATTTTCCACTTTTTTTCTGGCCCAATCTGTTTTTCTTAAAAATGTCAGACTAGATTTTACGCTAGGATTTTCAGTAAAACATTTGATCGGAATTAACTCGCCTAAAGTATCAAAACCATAATAATCTATAAGTGTTTCAACAATTTTTTGAAGCGTTATTCCGTGAAGCGGGTCTTTAGATTTGCTTTGCATGTTTATATTTTTAAATGAATAACAAAAGACCGCGCTTAAAAAGTACGGTCTTTTGTGCAAAATTAACGAATTGACCCAAAACAATTCATTTAATTTTAGAATAAGAACTTAAATCCAAAAGAAAGTGGTGATGTTAGGTTTGGATTACTTCCTGCCAGAGCCGTGTTGTAAAATGGATCAACATTTGCAACGTGCGCTAGTCCAAAATTAGTAACTGTCGTTTTCTCTCCATTTTTAGGCTCTACAGTTGTGGTTGTAAAATTGGCTAAGTCATAAGAAAATTCAACTGAGAAATTTTTAGTTATAAAATAATCAAAACCTCCTGATACAGATAACCCAAACTGATTTACTTTTAATTCGCTTTCCTTTTCTTTTCCCGTAATTACCGGCAAAGCAGCTTGTCCGAAGAAATACAGTGAACCGGCTACATTCCAATATTTTCTTACCAAAGGCTGAACAACAATAAGATCAGTTTTTGCAGCTGTACCTGCGTCTGATTCGGACTTGATATTGATGTATCCAACTCCTGCTCCCACAGCCACAGATGGAGATACAAATGTACCAACAATTGGCAATACAGATAAACTTGTGTTTTTTTCATCAGCCATTTTGGTCTGTTGATAGCCAAACTGTGAAGTTGCGAACCATGTTCCTTTTAATCCCTGACTACCCTCCTGAGCTTTAACGGTTAAACCAATTAAAATTATGCTCACTAATGTTACAATTTTTTTCATGTTATTATGTTTATTAATTACATGACAAACTTATGGTGAACCTTTTGGGACAGGAATGATTAAAATCATAGATTAAAAAAAACTTTAATTATATTTAAGCACATCAAAGTTTACAATTTTACTTATTTTTGCATCATGTTAAAATCAGTCAATATACTTAATAAAAGAGCCAGGTTTGATTATGAAATAATCGATACCTACACCGCCGGAATTGTTTTGGCAGGAACTGAAATTAAATCAATCCGATTAGGGAAGGCTAATATTACCGAAAGCTTCTGTGAGTTTAGTAATAATGAGCTTTTCGCTATTAATACATACATCGAAGAATATTCATTTGGAAATCAGTTTAATCATAAATCAAGAAGCGAAAGAAAATTGCTTCTAAATCGGAAAGAATTAAAAAACCTTCAGAAAAGTGTTCAGGCAAAAGGATTAACTATTGTTCCTCTTAAACTGTTCACGAATGAAAAAGGACTTGCAAAACTTCAAATCGGACTTTGTAAAGGAAAGAAAAATTACGACAAACGTGAATCCTTAAAAGAACAGGACACAAAACGTGACTTAGATCGTATAAAAAAAGCGTTTAATTAATATCCTTTGTAGGAATTGTAGTTTTTCTTAAAAACAAGATATTTTAAAAAGCAATATTAATGTATTGCTTTTTTTTATTTTAAATCTAATGACAAATTAAGTCAAGACAAACTTCATTTAAAATGAAATCACTACTTAAAAACGCTCGTGAACAAAAGGGACTAAAAACCCGTGAAGTCGCACAATTACTAAGGATTGATCAGGCTTTAATCAGTAAATTTGAAAGCGGCCTTCGAAAACCAACAAAAGACCAGGTTACAAAATTAGCCACACTTTTAGAAATTGATCATGAAACTTTGATGATTGCATGGTTAAAAGAAAAAATTTTACACGAAATTGGAGATGAAGAATTTGCTTTAAAAGCGCTTGCTGCGGCCGAAAAAGAACTTCAATATCAAAAATCGGTGTCAAAAATAAAAGTGTCAGGTGCTTTAGAAAAGATGCTGCAGGAAATTGAATTTCTGAAAGCAAAACTGGATTCGTCTGTCCAAAACAATTTTTATGAAATTTCTCAAAAATCCGAATTAGAATATACTTTTGAAAGTAATCGAATAGATGGAAATACCATGACTCTGAAAGAAACAGAAATGGTGATTAACGAAAGTTTGACTATTTCGGGTAAAAGTATGAGGGAACACCTTGAAACTGTAAATCACCAGGAAGCTATCCGTTTTATAAAAGATTTAGAAAAAAACAATTCTTTTACTGAACGTAATCTTTTATCAATTCACAATTTAATCCAAAGAGGAGTACATTCTGAAAGTGGGAATTATAAAAAAACCAGAACAAGTGAGAAGGAGTCTAAACCATTTTTGATTTCCAGGGAAATAGAAGAATATTTCATTTGGTTCGAAGTCAATAAAAACAAATTGCATCCTATTATTTTAGCCGCAGAAATGCATTTCCGTCTTTTAAAAATTGATCCTTTTGACGAAGGAAACGGAAAAATATCCAGACTAATCATGAATTTAGTTTTATTACAAAAGGGCTATCCAATTGTGAACATAAAGGGAGATGAAGAAAATAAAAAAAACTATTCCAGATTGAATGAAAATAATGATTCCGAAGAATTTATATTTTTTATTGCACAAACCCTAAAAGAAGTATTAGAAAAATATATCAAAATGAGTAAAGGAAATTAATTTTCAAGGCTCAAAAATGCTTTTCCAAGGTTTTTAATAATATCAGATGCTATGAAAGACTGATAACCGGTTTCTGGTAAAGCAATATCAGCTGTTAATCCGTGAATAAACACTGCTAATTGTGCTGCCTGGACAGGCACATAATTCTGTGCAAGTAAACTGGTAATGATCCCTGTAAGCACATCACCGCTTCCGGCAGTTGCCAACGCTGCATTTCCGGTTGTATTTTGGTAAACTTTTGTCTGATTGATAATGTAAGTTGGGGCTCCTTTCATTACAATAATTACTTTATAATGTTCTGAAAAAGCGATTGCTTTTTGAAACTTCTCAGATTCAGAATCCCATTTACCAATTAAACGTTCGAGTTCTTTTGGATGTGGAGTCAAAATTGTGCTTTCAGGGATTAATTCTAGCCATGCCTGATTTTCTGAAAGAATATTTAAAGCGTCTGCATCCAGCACTAAAGAAATTTTATTCGTTCGTAAAAATTCAAATAAAGCTTTTTGTGTTCCTAACTCCTTCCCTATTCCCGGACCTATGCCTATTGCTTGTGGAATTAACGGAAGCTGAATATGGGTTATAAAGTTTGTATTTTCATCAGTGACAACCATGACCTCAGGAATTGAAATCTGAAGAATCTGATAACCGCATTTTGGAGCAAAAGTCGTTACAAGACCACAACCCGATTTAATACAGGATTTTGAAGCCAGGACAGCGGCTCCTACTTTGCCATAACTTCCTGCAATTATTACCGCATGTCCCTGAAGTCCTTTGTGTGTCAATGGATTTGCAGGTTTGTAAAATTTTAGGATTTCTTCTTTTGTAATCAAATACGTAGACTTCATCGCGGTGCTATTTATTCTAAAGTTACATTAAAAAATCAAAATCATAAATTATTCTTTGCAACGATTACTAGCCCTGGTAGCAGCGACATCCTTTTTATTTTTTCTTTAAAAATAAAAAGATATAGCGAATAACAGGAAAGAGCTCCAAATCATTGCGAAATTTACAATTTAACCATTCATATTTGACATTTTTTGAATAGATTTGCAAAACAATTTTATACATCAATACAATGAAAAATACTGCGCTTACGCACATACATGAAGGTTTAGGAGCAAAAATGCTTCCTTTTGCAGGTTATAATATGCCAATTACTTACGAGGGTGTAAATGCTGAACACGAAACAGTTCGTAACAGTGTGGGGGTTTTTGACGTTTCACATATGGGGGAATTTTTGTTGACAGGACCTAACGCTTTAGCTTTGATTCAAAAAGTGACTTCAAATGATGCATCAACTCTGACAATTGGAAGAGCCCAATATTCTTGTCTTCCAAACAATGAAGGCGGAATAGTAGATGATTTGATTGTGTATAAAATGAAGGAAGAACAATATTTGTTAGTCGTAAATGCTTCGAATATTGAAAAAGACTGGAACTGGATTTCGTCTCACAATGATTTAGGAGTTGAAATGAAAAATCTTTCAGACGATTATTCATTATTAGCCATTCAGGGGCCAAAAGCGGTTGAAGCAATGCAATCATTGTCTTCGATAGATTTATCGGCAATTGCTTATTATCATTTTGAAGTAGCTGATTTTGCAGGAATCGAACATGTAATCATTTCTGCTACAGGATATACTGGCTCTGGCGGATTTGAAATTTACTGCAAAAACAGTGAAGTAGAACAAATCTGGAATAAAGTTTTTGAAGCCGGGGCTCCTTACGGAATCAAGCCTATTGGTTTGGCGGCACGTGATACTTTGCGTTTGGAAATGGGATTCTGTTTGTACGGAAATGATATTAATGATACTACTTCTCCACTGGAAGCTGGTTTAGGATGGATTACGAAATTCACTAAGGATTTTACTAATTCTGAAGCGCTTAAAAAACAAAAAGAAGCTGGTGTTACTAAGAAATTAGTGGCGTTTGAAATGCAGGAACGAGCAGTACCGAGACATGATTACGAAATTGTTGATGCTGACGGAAATATAATCGGAATTGTGACTTCCGGAACCATGTCGCCTTCTATGGGTAAAGGGATTGGTCTGGGCTATGTTACAGTTGCAAACAGCACAGTCGATACCGATATTTTTATCAGAATCAGAAAAAATGATGTTCCGGCTAAAGTGGTAAAATTACCTTTTTATAAAAAATAAAAATTTTAGATAAAATAGTCAAAAAATGCATTGCTTAATTGTGATGCATTTTTTATTGAAACACTATTTTGATATAAGAATATTCCGGAAAAATATAACAATTAATAAAAAATTAAACGTAAATTTAATTCTGGAATTCTTCAAAATATGAAAAAAATAATATTGGTATTTCTACTTATTACAAACATTCTATTTTCTCAAAATAGTGACAAGACATGTGAAATACTTACCAAAATAAATCACCTGATTCAAAGCGAACACATTAGACCAAAACCATTGGATGATAATTTATCAATTTATGTTTTTGATAATTTAATGGATGAGCTGGATCCTTCCCGAAATATTTTTTTCAAATCAGAATATGATGAAATGTCTAAACAATATCGACTGAATATAGACGATTTGATAGTACAAGGAGATTGTAGTTTTTTGTCTGATATTACGAACAAATACAGAAATGGACTTCTGCGCAATAAAGCTATTTTAGAGAAAATTCAAACCGGAACAATTGATTACAATAAAAAAGACACTATACGGTTTTACAAAAAAGCCTTCAAGTTTTATCTTAAAAAAGAAGATCTGGAAAAAGTGTGGCTCAAAAAACTCCGTTACCAAATCCTGGATGATATTGCTGAAAAAAGTGACAATCTTGATTCTTTAAAATTAAATTTCAAGTCAATTGAATTACAATCGAGAACTACTATTTTATCAAACGAAATCTGCAGGATAAACACACTTTTAGAACGAAAAGACACACAGCAGGAAAACCTTTACAACTTTTTTTGTACCTACTTTGATCCGCATACAGCCTATTTTAGCGATGATTCTAAATCAAGTTTTGTAGCATCTTTATCGAAAGAACATTTTTCATTAGGAGTAAGTTTAAAATTAAATGAGAAAAATGAAATCATTATTGATGAATTAGATCCAAATGGTCCTGCATTTCAAACGGGACAGATTAAAAAAGGAGACCAGATAGTTTCAATTTCAAATCAAAAAGAAACCTTAGAGGTTTCATGTGCATCATTAGAATCCGTTTCAAGTATGATATTATCTGAGTCTAATAGAAAGATCACACTTACTTTAAAACGAAACTCTGGTAAAAATTTTGAGGTTTATATCGAAAAACAAATAATGAAAGATGAAGAAAATTCTGTTTATAGTTTCATTATTGGTAAAGAAAGTAAAATTGGATATATTAAGATTCCCAGCTTCTATGCAGATCTGGATCAAAATAACCGTAAAGGCTGCGCTGATGATGTAGTCAGGGAAGTCATCAAACTTGAGAGAGATAACATAAAAGGTCTTGTAATTGATCTGATTAATAACGGCGGCGGTTCTATGGAAGAAGCTATAAGGCTGTCCGGTATGTTTATCGATTACGGACCACTTTCTGTTGTTATAGATAATAAGCAAAACAGAACTGTAATAAACGACCCGTACAGAGGTTTGATTTATAAAGGACCAATCGTAATTTTAATAAACAGCAATACAGCATCTGCAAGTGAATTTTTTGCTTCAAATTTACAAGACTATAACCGCGCTTTATTATTAGGCAGTAGCACGTTAGGAAAAGCTACCATGCAGACAATCGTTCCTCTTGATGAAAATACAACTACTGATTTTTTAAAAATAAGTATTAATAAATTTTACAGGATAACCGGTAAAAGCCATCAAAATACAGGTGTTAAACCAGATGTTATTCTTCCTGAATTCTATGAAAATATCTTTCAAAAAGAAAGCAGTTTCCCAACTGCTATCCAAAATGACAGTATCGACCTTTCATTAAAATACAAACCTTATGTAAAAAGAAATCTGATTGATAAAATTGCCAAAAACAGTTCGGCAAGATTAGCTGACAATTTCTATTTTAAACAAATCAGGGAAATCAATTCAAAAATTGACGAAATGATAAATGCTCCAAAAACGGAAGTACCAATGACAATGAATTCAATCTTTGAGCAGAAAACTATCAGAGAAAAAATATGGAAGGAAATCAATGCATTTAGTGATACAAATAATCCGTTAGATGTACATAATTCAACTGTAAATCAATTCTTGCTTGGTGTATACCCCGCTGAAAAAACAATAAATCAGTATAAAATTGATAATCTGAAAACGAATCCTTACCTAAACGAAGCCGTAAATATTATTAATGAATTTAATACTTCAAAATAAATTTCAGATTATCTAAATTTCAAACTTTTTTTATTTTTTAAACTAAAAGCATAATTTTAAAAAGAATATAATTTGATTTTGGAAAAATAAGGAATAACTGTATTTTTGCATCACAAAACTAAAAATTAGAAATGGGAAGAGCGTTCGAATTTAGAAAAGGAAGAAAAATGAAACGTTGGTCAGCAATGGCCAAAACATTTACCAGAATTGGTAAAGATATCGTTATGGCTGTTAAAGAAGGCGGACCAAACCCAGACGCCAATTCTAGATTAAGAGCAGTTATACAAAATGCAAAAGCAGCCAACATGCCTAAAGATAATGTGGAGCGTGCTATAAAAAATGCAAGTAATAAAGATACTGCCAACTATAAAGAAATTTTATTCGAAGGATATGCCCCTCACGGAATTGCCATTTTGATTGAGACAGCTTCTGATAACAACAACAGAACAGTAGCCAATATCCGCAGTTATTTCAATAAATGCAACGGTACTATGGGTACTCAGGGTTCTGTTGAGTTTATGTTTGACCACACTTGTAATTTCAGAATTGCTAATAATGGTCTTGATGCCGAAGAATTAGAATTAGAACTAATTGATTTTGGTGCCGAAGAAGTTTTTGAGGATGAAGACGGAATCTTAATTTATGCTCCTTTTGGAAGTTTTGGAGCTTTACAAAAAGAATTAGAAAACAGAGGACTGGAAATCTTATCATCTGGTTTTGAACGTATTCCTCAAATCACAAAAGAATTAACAGAAGCTCAAATAGCGGACGTTGAAAAACTGATTGAAAAAATAGAAGAAGATGATGATGTAATGAACGTCTATCATACTATGAAAGAGCATTAATATTCTTTTATATATAAAACAAGAGCCCTGAAAATTCAGGGCTCTTTTGTTTATAATGATTTTAAACAAATTTAGAACTATATATATTTTGCGAATATTATATTTGCACCTCCAAATTTAAAAATAACCTATGAAAAATTCCAAGTACACTAAAGTTGCCATAATAATTATGGTAATATTATTTGTAATTGTAAGTATGTTAGGATGTACGGTACACCACAACCACTCACATCCTCATTCGCACCACAAATCAAAAAAAATGCCTCCTGGTCAGGCTAAAAAAATATCCGGAGACAAAAGTGCTAAATCACATGCACATGGTCATCGTTAAAAAATATTTTTATTCAAAGCCTTTTAATTTTTAAGAGGCTTTTTAGTTTCTGTCAATAAAGAAACAACAGTATTTGGCATAAATACATTTTTTCTAAAAGTTAACACTGCTTCTTAAAATAATCACAAATCTTCATCTGTAAATAGCAAATCCTGACTACATTTGCACTGTCAAAAAATCACAGATATGAATTTACAGCATATTCCACAAATTAAGCATACTGACAGTGGCAATTTCTTTTTATTAGCAGGACCCTGCGCTATAGAAGGAGAAGAAATGGCGCTTCGAATTGCGGAAAAATTAGTTGGTATTACCAACAAACTTCAGATTCCTTATGTATTTAAAGGATCATTTAAAAAAGCCAACCGTTCCAGAATTGATAGTTTCTCCGGAATTGGTGATGAAAAAGCACTAAAAATTTTACGAAAAGTTTCTGAAACTTTCCATGTTCCAACAGTAACGGATATTCATACGAATGAAGACGCTGATATGGCTGCACAATATGTGGATGTATTGCAAATCCCTGCTTTCTTAGTACGTCAGACTGATTTGGTTGTAGCTGCTGCTAATACAGGAAAAACAGTAAATTTGAAAAAAGGACAATTTATGAGTCCGGAAAGCATGAAACATGCAGTTCAAAAAGTATTAGATTGTCATAATGAAAATGTTATGGTTACAGACCGCGGTACTATGTTTGGTTATCAGGATATGATTGTTGATTACCGTGGGATTCCCACTATGCAGCAATATGCTACAACGGTTCTGGATGTAACACACTCTCTACAACAGCCAAACCAAACTGCAGGTGTTACCGGTGGAAGGCCAGATATGATAGAAACTGTTGCCAAAGCAGGTATTGCTGTAGGTGTTGATGGTATTTTTATCGAAACTCATTTTGATCCTGCAAATGCTAAAAGCGATGGTGCCAATATGCTTCATTTGGACTATTTTGAAGGACTAATGACCAAATTGGTAGCTATCAGAAAAACGGTTAATTCATTCTAATTTCATAATAATAAATTGAAAAATAATTTTTTATTCTTGCCTTTTTTCTTAATGTGTTTCGCTGTAAATACATTTGCTCAGGAAGAAATTGCAATACAAGACAAATACACAGCACACAATAAAGGAAAGTTTTTTATTTCATGGGGAGGTAACAGAGAAAGCTACTCAAAATCAGATGTAACTTTTAGAGGAAAAGATTACGAGTTCACTGTGCAAGATATGAAAGCGCATGATAAACCTAAAGGATGGAATGTAGATTATGTTAATCCGTCTCGAATGACTATTCCACAAACCAATTTTAGATTGGGTTACTTTTTTAGCGATCATTATAGTGTTACTATTGGAGTTGATCACATGAAATACGTAATGACTCAAAATCAAATTGCAAAAGTTAATGGAAACATTAATTTACCTGTCGATGAAGCTGGTTCTATTTATAATGGTGAGTACATAAACAGGCCTGTAGACATGTCTCTGGGTGGTGCTAAGGAAGGTGGTTATAGTAATGGTATTACCCCAGCAAACGGCCCTGCTTTTTTAATGTATGAACATACGGATGGTTTAAATTACGTTAATACTGAAGTTGCAAGATTTGATGATGTTTCGAAATGGTTTAAATTACCAAACATTGATAAAGTTCAGATTAACTTAACAGAAGGTTTGGGTGCAGGAATTCTATATCCTAAAACTAACACAACACTTTTAGGAAAAGAACGTCACGACGATTTTCATATTTCCGGTTATGGTCTTTCTGCGAAAGCAGGACTTAATGTTACTTTTTACAAACACTTCTATATTCAGGGTGAATTAAAAGGCGGTTACATCAATATGCAGGATATTAAAACTACGACAAGTAGTGATGACAGTGCTTCTCAGGACTTTTTCTTCTTTCAGCGAATTATTGCTTTCGGAGGAATTTTCAGAATCTAAAAAAACATAATCAACCATAATAAAAAGCAGGTTTCATATTTAATTTGAAATCTGCTTTTTGTTTTTACTCTGAATACATATTAAGCAGATTGGTAACGGTATTCAAGTTTCTAATTGTTGCCGTGACATTAAGTTTTTTCTCAATATATTTTTGATCAAATCTAGTTTTTCCGGCACCTATAGCATATTTCATAAAAATTCTGTTTCCGTCAATACTTGCTTCGTCCGGTTTAAACTGGCTGATTTTTAAATCATTTATACTTTCTTTTTTCAAAGCAATTGAGACAAAAGCAACGTAAAGTTTTTTACTGTCAACTTCTTTTTCTTTCAGAAAAGGATTATTTTTAAAACACAATTCCAAATCTTCTTTTGCGATTACCACAACAGGAACTTCGTGTCCAAAAACTTTAAAAATTTCCTGTTTAATCATAAATCCTACTTTTGAAGCACTTTCTTCATCGGTATCTACAAAAACATTCCCAGATTGCAAATAGGTTCTGACATTCGTAAAACCAATATTTTCCAACATCTTTTTTAATGCTTCCATTTTCATCATGTTATGTCCTGAAACGTTGATTCCTCGTAAAAGTGCTAAGTGTGTTATCATTTCAAAATATTTTATTCCCCAAAGATATTATTTTCTAAACTTTAATTTTCAAATTATCTCATTTTCAAATTTCCCAATTAAAATCTATCTTCGCTATTCTAAAAGATAAAATTAAAACTTAGTTATTTCCAAAATCTAAGCAAGTCTAAAATCTAAGAAATATAAAAACTAATGTCAAATAATCTCCTAGAAACTCCTATTGAATACTTAAAAGGTGTTGGCCCAAGCCGTGGCCAATTGCTCCGAAAGGAATTAGGTATTCATAAATATGGAGATTTAGTTAATTTTTTTCCAAATAGATATATTGACAGAACACGTTATTACAAAATAAATGAACTTCAAAATACAGGTTCTGAAGTACAAATTATTGGAAAAATAATTCACATTAAAACTGTTGAATTTGCTAAAAACAAAAAGCGTCTGGTTGCTACTTTTGTAGATGAGACCGGACAAATGGATTTAAACTGGTTTCAGGGTCATAAATGGATTCGGGAGAGTTTAAAACTCAATGAAGTTTGCGTGATTTTCGGAAAGTGTTCTTTGTATGGAAATCAATTCAGTATGGCTCATCCTGAAATTGAACTTTTAAGCGAGCATGAAAAAAGCCTTCGTTCTGCCATGCAGCCGGTTTATCCTTCAACAGAAACCCTGACTAACAGAGGAATTTCAAATCGTACGATTAACAAATTGATGGAACAGCTTTTCATCGAAACCCAAGCTTTGTTTACTGAAACTTTTCCTTCTTATTTAATTGAAGAATTAAAATTAATTTCAAAGAAAGCAGCTTTATTCAACATCCATTTCCCTAAAAGTGCCGATATTTTGGCGAAAGCCCAATTCCGATTAAAATTTGAGGAATTATTTTTTATCCAGCTCCAATTAATCACCAAAAACCTAATTCGGAAACATAAAATAAAAGGTCATCCTTTTACAAAAGTAGGTCAATTATTTAACGAATTTTATCAAAATCATCTTCCTTTTGAGCTAACGAATGCACAAAAAAGAGTAGTAAAAGAAATTCGTTCAGATATGGGTAGTAATGCCCAGATGAATCGATTATTACAGGGAGATGTAGGTTCCGGAAAAACAATTGTAGCTTTCATGAGTATGCTTCTCGCGATTGATAATGGCTTTCAGGCTTGTTTAATGGCTCCTACAGAGATTCTGGCCAACCAGCATTTTATTGGATTATCTGAATTGGCAAAAACATTAAATATTAATATAAAAATCTTAACCGGGTCAACTAAAACTGCAGCCAGAAAAGTTATTCATGAAGAGCTTGAAAATGGTTCTTTACATATTTTAATTGGCACACATGCCTTATTAGAAGATAAAGTAAAATTTCAAAATTTAGGATTAGCCGTTATTGATGAACAGCATCGTTTTGGTGTTGAACAGCGATCAAAATTATGGAAGAAAAACGAAATTCCACCGCATGTTTTAGTAATGACTGCTACTCCTATTCCAAGAACTCTGGCAATGAGTTTATATGGCGACCTTGATATTTCTGTAATTGATGAATTACCTCCAGGCAGAAAACCTATTCAGACAGTTCATCGATATGACAGTAACCGCCTTAAAGTGTGGAAATTCCTGCGTGATGAAATTGCTAAAGGAAGACAGATTTATATTGTTTATCCATTAATCCAGGAATCAGAAAAAATGGATTTCAAGGATTTAATGGATGGCTATGAAAGTATTTCTCGTGATTTCCCACTTCCTCAATATTCTATTTCAATTTTACACGGAAAGATGAAACCTGCCGATAAGGATGCTGAAATGAAGCGCTTTTCAGAAGGAAAAACAAATATTATGGTTGCCACAACGGTCATAGAAGTTGGTGTAAATGTTCCGAATGCCAGCGTCATGATTATCGAAAGTGCCGAACGTTTCGGTTTGTCTCAGCTACATCAATTGCGTGGCCGTGTAGGACGTGGTGCTGAGCAAAGTTATTGTATCCTGATGACAAGTCACAAACTCAGTTCAGACAGCAAAACCCGAATGGAAACAATGGTTCAGACTAATGATGGTTTTGAAATTGCAGAAGTTGACCTGAAACTTCGGGGTCCTGGTGACTTAATGGGAACTCAGCAAAGTGGTGTTCTGAACCTTCAAATAGCTGATATTGTTCGCGATCGCGATATTTTGATTTTAGCGCGAAACTATGCCATGAAAGTTTTAAAAGAAGACGGACCTTTACAAAAACCTGAACATGCAATATTGAAATCCGTGTTTATTGAACTCACGAAGAAAAAAAACATCTGGAATTACATTAGTTAATCATTATAAAATTCAAGTCATTTTAAATTATTTACATTACTGATTTTTTATATTCAACTTGTACTTTCGATTCTTACCTTTGCAAAAAAAATATCTATGTCAAATATCTATTTAGGGTATCATTTTTCAATTGAGCCCAAAGAACTGGGATCGGAAATATTAATTGCCGAATTGGGCGAAAAAGCTTTCGAGAGTTTCACCGAAACTGAAAACGGAATTTCGGCTTTCGTAAAGAAAGATTTATGGGACGAGAATATTTTAGATGACATTTATATTTTACAATCGGAAGAATTTAAAATCGAATATACGATTGAAGAAATTGATCAGGTAAACTGGAATGAAGAATGGGAAAAGAATTTTGAACCCATTGATGTAGATGGAAAATGCCATGTTCGCGCTCCATTTCACCCAAAAACTGATGCAGAATTTGATATCGTAATAGAACCAAAAATGAGTTTTGGAACAGGGCATCATGAAACAACACACATGATGATTCAGCATTTATTAGAAATGGATGTTCAGGGTTTAAAAACTTTAGACATGGGTTGCGGAACTGCTATTTTAGCTATTTTGGCTGAAATGAAAGGTGCCCAGCCTATAGATGCCATCGATATTGACAACTGGTGTTATTTGAATTCAATTGAAAATGCAGAACGTAATAATTGCAGTCACATTACCGTTTATGAAGGAGATGCAGCCTTGTTGACTGATAAGAAATATGATTTGATTATTGCAAATATCAATCGTAATATTTTGTTAAACGATATGCAGTCTTATGTAGATTGTCTAAATCCAAAAGGAATCATCCTTTTCAGTGGTTTTTATGAAGAAGACATTCCATTTATTGATGCGTCCTGCACTGAAAAAGGATTAACTTATGTTAAAAAGTTTCAAAGAAACAATTGGGTTTCATTAAAATACGTAAATTAGTTAATAGTAAATTACCAGAGTACAAAATTTAAAATTATGAGTACTAAAGAAAAAGTAAGAGAAAAAGTCCGCGAAAAAGAAGCTGTAGGTTTTAATAATGAAATTATAGTTTATAATGATGATGTAAACACTTTTGATCATGTAATTGATACTTTAATGCGTGTTTGCAGCCATACAGCAGAACAGGCAGAACAATGTTCCCTAATTGTACATTACAACGGGAAATGCACAGTAAAAACTGGTCCAATAGATAAATTAAAACCACAATGCACGCAACTTTTGGAAGCAGGACTTAGCGCCGAAATTGTTTAAATTTAAATACAAACATTAAAAAAAGGCATTCTATATTATTCTAATTGTTGAATAATATAGAATGTTTTTTTTAGATGAAGGCACAATATTTGCTTATCCTATCGGCATGATCTAAAATCTTTTTACATTTGTATTAACAGCAATACTAAAAATCGATGAAAAAAATAACTTTACTTATTGTTTTATTAATTACAGCAGTTTCATGTGTAAGTACAAAATCGACATTAAAAAATGTAGATGATAATGCTCCTGACTTGGTTTTAAGCAAAAATAATACGTTTATTATCAAAGAGTTCAGCAAAGACAAAAAGTATGGTTATAACCCTAATTATCCTATCAATATTTTCTTCAGAAATACCAAAGATGAAGCAATAAATGAAACCCGTTTTTTAAATGCTTTAGCGGGGCCAAATGGTGAAAAAATCACTTATACAAGATTAGAGACCTGTTGCCCATTTCCAACTAAACGAAGTGACATGGGTGCAGGATTTTTAAATGTATATGAATTAAAATGGGAAGGACAAAAAAAACCGGTTACACTCTATCTTAATATTTATGAAAAAGGTATTCTAATGGTTCCAATGGGATTAAGCTTAAAGAAAGAAAACAATTAGAACAGATTATAAAAAAAGAAAGCCGTTTCAAATTGAAACGGCTTTCTTTTGCAAATATTATTTTAAATAGATTAAGAAATTCTTTCATTCATAATACCTTCAACAACTTCAGGATTTAATAAAGTTGAAGTATCTCCAAAATTAGAAAAATCTCCCTCAGCTATTTTACGCAAAATTCTACGCATAATTTTACCGGAACGCGTTTTTGGTAATCCGGAAACAAACTGAATTTTATCCAATTTAGCAATTGGCCCAATGTGATCCGCAATATACTGATTGATTTCTTTTGCTAAATTTTCTTTATTTCTGACTTCACCTGTTTCTTTTAAAATGACGTAACCATATAAAGCATTACCTTTTATATCATGCGGGAAGCCTACAATGGCTGATTCAGCAACAGCAGGATGTTCGTTTATCGCATCTTCAATAGGAGCAGTTCCCAGATTATGTCCGGATACAATAACAACATCATCTACTCTTCCTGTAATTCTATAATATCCAACTTCATCTCTTAATGCACCATCTCCCGTAAAGTATTTACCCGGAAAAGCAGAGAAATAAGTTTTTTTATAACGCTCATGATCTCCCCAGATGGTTCTGGCAATTCCAGGCCATGGAAATTTAATACATAAACTCCCAACTACCTGATTACCTTCAATTTCGTTACGCTTATCATCCATCAAAACTGGCTGAATTCCTGGTAAAGGCAATGTTGCATAAGTAGGTTTTGTTGGTGTTACGAAAGCAATTGGAGAAATCATGATTCCACCTGTTTCTGTTTGCCACCATGTATCTACAACAGGACATCTCTTGTCTCCAACGTGATCATTAAACCAGTGCCACGCCTCTTCGTTGATTGGCTCTCCTACAGAACCAATCACTTTAAGTGATTTTAAAGGATATTTTTGAATATAGTCAAGACTTTCTTTAGCCAAAGAACGAATTGCTGTCGGAGCAGTATAAAATTGTGTTATTTTATGTTTCTCAATAATTTCCCAGAAACGGCTAAAATCCGGATACGAAGGAACTCCTTCAAAAATTACAGTTGTACCTCCATTCAATAACGGTCCATATAAAATATAGGAATGTCCGGTAATCCATCCGATATCTGCAGTACACCAAAAAATATCATTTTCTTCGTGACTGAAAACATTTTTAAAAGTATAAGCTGTATATACCATATATCCAGCTGTTGTATGCACCATACCTTTTGGTTTTCCTGTAGATCCTGAAGTATATAAAATAAACAAAGGATCTTCTGCATCCATGATTTCGGCTACGTTATAATCAAGGGCTGCATCTAACAAAGGCTGTAACCAAACATCACGGCCATCCTGCATTTTTATTTCAGTCTCTGTTCTTTTTACAACTAAAACTTTAGAAACCGATGGACAGCTTTCCAACGCTTCATCCACTATTCCTTTAAGATCAATCGTTTTATTTCCTCTGTAGCCACCATCAGAAGTAATCACCATTTTACATTCACTGTCATTAATTCTTGCAGAAACTGCTGAAGCTGAAAATCCTGCAAAAATAACAGAATGTATTGCTCCAATTCTGGCACATGCTAAAACTGCTACAGCGAGTTCGGGAATCATTGGTAAATAAATGCAAACTCTATCCCCTTTGGTTACGCCCTGCTCACGCAAAACATTAGCCATTTTTGAAACTCTTTCATATAGTTCATTATAGGTAATGTGTATTGCTTCCTCAGAAGGATTGTTCGGTTCGAATATTATTGCTGTTTTTTCTCCTCTTTTACTCAAATGTCTGTCAATACAATTCTTTGTAATATTAACTTTGGCCTCTGTAAACCATTTTACTTCTGCTTCAGCCATGTTAAAATCAACAACTTTTTCCCATTGCTGGTACCATGTAAAGTTTTCTTCAGCAATTTTACCCCAAAACTTTCTTGGCTCTCTTATTGACTTATTGTAATGTTTAAAATATTGTTCTAAATTTTCAATTTTATAATAACTCATAGTTGTTGTAATTTTTTTATAAATGTATTAAATAACAACGTATTCTTAAAATTATTTAATTCATAAATTTTATCAAAAAAAAACAAATCATAAAAAAAACACATCGATTTAATGAATTTAATATAAAAAATAAAGTTTTAATCAAAAAAACATATTACAAAAAAAGGTATGATATATAAATATCACACCTTTTAATTTTAACAATTTCAATAACAATTAATTTTTTGACCACCTATTTCATGTATAAAAATAGCCAACAACATTATTAATTATAACAGAAACTTCTACAAGTATATATACTAAAACATAATAAATAAGATTAGGGATTACTTCACTTAACCCTTTATTAATTCGAGTTAAGTGAATGTAACATGCGCCATATCTGTTATTATCTTAATAAGTGCTTACTAATTCAAAATATTATATAAAACTAAGATACAGTGCAAAATCCCAACACACAAACGTGGTGTGTAATATTTATATTATCCTATTTTTTTCATTGCAGTCATAGACTCTCTTAGCCAAGCTCCTACTTCTTCGATAGGATGCTGGCGAATTTCTTTATTTACAGCAATCAAAACAGCATTATCTACTGCGTTTGAAGTTGAAAATGGCTTACCAATAATATTTGTTTCTACTTTTTTCATGAACTCAGTCAATAATGGCTTACATGCATGATCAAATAAATAACAACCATATTCTGCAGTATCAGAAATTACACGGTTCATTTCGAATAATTTCTTTCTTGCAATTGTGTTTGCAATTAATGGCAACTCATGTAATGACTCATAATATGCTGATTCTTCGATGATACCTGCTTCTGTCATAGTTTCGAAAGCTAATTCAACTCCAGCTTTAACCATTGCAATCATTAATACCCCATTATCAAAATATTCCTGCTCAGAGATTGGAGCTTCTTGTGGAGCTGTTTTTTCGAAGTTAGTTTCTCCGGTTGCAGCTCTCCATTTTAACAAATTAACATCATCATTAGCCCAGTCAATCATCATTGTTCTTGAGAACTCCCCAGAAATAATATCATCCTGGTGTTTTTGGAACAACGGACGCATGATATCTTTCAATTCTTCAGCTAATTCATAAGCTTCAATTTTTGAAGGATTATTTAAACGATCCATCATATTTGTAATACCTCCGTGTTTCAAAGCTTCTGTAATAGTCTCCCAACCATACTGGATTAATTTTGAAGCATACGCAGCATCAATTCCTTTTTCAACCATTTTATCAAAACATAAAATAGATCCAGTCTGCAACAATCCGCAAAGGATTGTTTGCTCACCCATTAAGTCTGATTTTACTTCAGCAACGAAAGATGATCTCAAAACTCCTGCTCTGTGTCCTCCTGTTGCAACCGCATAAGCTTTTGCCTGGTCCAAACCTAAACCGTTTGGATCATTTTCAGGGTGAACAGCAATAAGAGTCGGTACACCAAAGCCTCTTTTATATTCTTCACGTACTTCAGAACCTGGACATTTAGGCGCACACATAATTACAGTGATGTCTTTACGAATTTGCATTCCCTCTTCAACGATGTTAAATCCGTGAGAATATGCTAAAGTAGATCCTTGCTTCATTAATGGCATAATGGCAGTTACCACAGCAGTATGTTGTTTGTCCGGAGTTAAGTTACAAACTAAATCAGCAGTTGGGATTAATTCTTCATAAGTACCTACTTTAAATCCATTTTCAGTAGCATTTTTAAAAGAAGCTCTTTTTTCAGCAATTGCATCTGCACGTAAAGCATAAGAAATATCAAGACCTGAATCTCTCATATTTAAACCTTGATTCAAACCTTGTGCTCCGCAACCTACGATTACGACTTTTTTTCCTGCTAACGCATCTATCCCATTTGCAAATTCAGATTGCTCCATAAATTCGCAAACCCCTAATTGTTCTAATTGTAATCTAAGTGGTAATGTGTTGAAATAATTGGCCATTTTTTTTTAATATTTAATATGTATGATGTTTAAATTTGAATGCTTTTTAACTATTTTAATTCATTTAATAATAACGATGAAATTTCCATTTTTTCTTTGGAAACAGAAATTCTTCCAGAACGTACAAACTGCATAATTCCGTAAGGTTTAAATTTGGCGTATAATTCTTCAATTTCAGAGCGTCTGCCTGATTTAGAAATCACAAAAAAATCACGGGAAACAGTCACTATTGTAGATTGACTTTCTTTAATAATATTCTGAATTTGTTTTTCATCAAATAATAAACTTGAAGCTATTTTAAACAATGCGTTTTCTAAATAAATTGTTTCTTCATCTGTATGATAAAATGCTTTGATAACTTCAATTTGTTTTTCGATTTGTCCAACAATGTTTTTAACCCATTTCTCTGTGGTTTCAACTACAATAATAAATCTCGAAACATTTTCTATTTCTGATTCTGAAACGTTTAAACTTAATATATTGATGTGACGTTTTAAGAATATTCCTGATATCCTATTAAGCAAACCCACATTGTTCTCTGAATATACCGATATGGTAAATGTTTTTTCTTCCATGTCTTTTTAACTTAATCTGATCTCTGAAACACAAGCTCCCGTTGGAATCATCGGAAACACATTATTTTCTTTTTCTACCATAACTTCAAGGAAATACGATTCTTTTGAAGCAAGCATTTCTGCAACAGCTTCATCCAGTTCTTCTCTCTTAGTTACTTTTCTTGATTTAATGTAATACCCTTCTGCAATAGCGCAGAAGTTTGGATTAATCATTACTGTAGAAGCATATCTGTAGTCAAAAAACAATTCCTGCCACTGACGCACCATACCAAGGAATTCATTGTTAAGTACAACGATTTTCACCGGAACTTTTGTCTGATGAATTGTACCCAGCTCCTGAATATTCATTTGAAAACCTCCGTCACCAATTACAGCAACAACCTCACGGTCTGGTCTTCCCATTTTAGCTCCAATAGCGGCTGGTAAAGCAAATCCCATTGTTCCTAATCCGCCAGAAGTAACATTACTCTTAGTTGTATTGAATTTGGTATAACGGCAGGCAAACATTTGATGCTGACCTACGTCAGAAACCATTATCGCATCTCCTTTTGAATGTTTGTTAATCATTTCAATAGTTTCACCCATTGAAATACCTTTACCGTTCGTTGGAGCTAACTCCTCATTAATAACGGCATCACATTCAATTTTATATTTTTCTTTGAATTCATTATGCCATTCTGAATGTGATTTTTTATCAATTAACGGAATTAAAGCCGTCAATGCTTCTTTCACATCAGCTAAAACTGCAACTTCGGTTTTTACGTTTTTATCTATTTCTGCAGGGTCAATTTCAAAGTGAATTACTTTTGCCTGTTTTGCATAAGTTGCTAATTTTCCGGTAACACGGTCATCAAAACGCATTCCCAATGCAATTAAAACATCACATTCGTTAGTTAAAAGATTCGGACCGTAATTACCATGCATACCTACCATTCCTACGTTTAAAGGATGATCAGTTGGCAATGCTGAAAGGCCTAAAATAGTCCATGCAGCAGGGATTCCTGATTTCTCAATTAACCTTTTTAATTGTTCTTCAGCTTCACTTAATATAATACCTTGTCCAAAAACAATAAATGGTTTTTTTGCATTATTGATTAAATCAGCAGCTTCTTGTACTTTTTTACTATCCAATACCGGTTTTGGATGATAACTTCTAATTCCACTACATTTTTCATAACTAAACTCAAATTCATCAAATTGAGCATTTTTAGTAATATCAATTAATACAGGTCCCGGACGACCAGAACGTGCAATGTAAAATGCTTTCGCAATAATTTCAGGAATTTCATGAGCTTCAGTAATCTGATAATTCCATTTAGTTACCGGAGTTGAAATTCCGATAATATCAGTTTCCTGAAACGCATCTGATCCAAGTAAATGTTTTCCCACCTGACCAGTGATGCAAACCATGGGTGTTGAATCAATTTGAGCATCTGCAATACCAGTTACTAAATTAGTTGCTCCCGGTCCTGAAGTTGCAATTGCAACCCCTACTTTTCCCGTAGCTCTTGCAAAACCTTGCGCTGCATGTGCTGCCCCTTGTTCATGACGTACTAAAACATGGTGCAATTGATCCTGAAATTTATATAATTCGTCGTAAACTGGCATGATAGCACCTCCCGGGTAACCATAAACCAAGTCAACTCCTTCTGCTAATAAACATCTAATAACGGCTTCTGCCCCTGATATTTTCATTTGTTTTATTTTTAAATCCCTTATATCTATCATCAAAAGATTTAAGAGATAGTTTTTATTAAATTATTTGTCGGTAACACATCCATGAGAGGCACTGGAGACCGAACGCATATATTTAAGTAAAACTCCTTGTGTAATTCCGTTTTCTGGTCTCTTCCAGTTAGCTTTTCTTTTTGCTAACTCTTCATCAGAAACTTTCATATTTATAGTGTTATTTACAGCATCAATTGTAATAACATCACCATTTTTTATTAATGCAATTCCACCGCCTTCATAAGCTTCCGGAGTTACGTGTCCTACCACAAAACCGTGTGAACCTCCAGAGAAACGTCCGTCAGTAATTAAAGCTACAGTACTTCCTAAACCAGCACCCATAATGGCAGATGTTGGTTTTAACATCTCCGACATACCCGGACCACCTTTTGGACCGCAGTAACGAATAATCACTACGTTTCCTGGTTTAACTTCACCCGCTTGTATTCCTCTGATTACATCTTTTTCACCTTCAAAAACTACAGCTGTACCTTCAAAAAATTCTCCTTCTTTACCACTAATTTTAGCTACACAACCTTCTGTAGCGATATTTCCGTAAAGAATCTGAATATTACCGGTTGATTTTAATGCTTTTGAAATTTCAAAAACTACTTGCTGACCGTCATGCAAATCAGGCACTGAAGCTAAGTTTTCAGCAATTGTTTTTCCTGTTACAGTTAAACAGTCTCCATGTAAGAAACCTTCTTTTAATAAATATTTCATTACACCTGGAACACCACCTACATTGTGTAAGTCTTCCATCAAGTATTTACCACTTGGTTTCAAGTCGGCTAATAATGGTGTTTTATCACTGATATCCTGGAAATCTTTTAATGTCAATTCAATACCTACTGAGTGCGCCATTGCAATTAAGTGCATAACCGCATTTGTAGAACCACCTAAAACAGCCACCATCGTAATTGCATTTTCGAATGCTTTACGAGTCATAATATCTCTAGGCTTAATATCTTTTTCTAATAATATCCTGATGGCTTTACCGGCATCAACACATTCTTGTTTCTTTTCAGGACTTAAAGCAGGATTAGAAGAACTGTAAGGCAAACTCATTCCTAATGCTTCAATCGCTGATGACATAGTGTTAGCCGTGTACATTCCACCACATGCGCCTGCACCAGGGCAAGCATTTTGAATAACTCCTTTAAAATCTTCAGGAGTAATTGTATTCTTAATTTTTTTACCTAAAGCCTCAAAAGCAGAAACTATATTCAAATCCTCCCCTTTCCATTTTCCCGGGTGAATAGAGCCTCCATACACCATAATAGATGGACGATTTACTCTACCCATAGCCATTAAAGCACCAGGCATATTTTTATCACAACCAGGAACCGCAATCATACCATCGTACCATTGTGCACCCATTACAGTTTCAATAGAATCTGCGATTACATCACGGGAAACCAAAGAAAAACGCATCCCGTCATTACCATTAGAAATACCATCACTAACACCGATAGTGTTAAAAATCAAACCGACCAAATCAGCATCCCAGACCCCTCTCTTAATATCTTTAGCCAGGTCGTTTAAGTGCATGTTACACGGATTTCCGTCATAACCCATACTCACAATTCCTACCTGCGCTTTTTTAAGATCCTCTTCTGTCAAACCAATTCCGTAGAACATTGCCTGTGAAGCTGGTTGAGTTTCATCTTGCGTGATTGTTTTGCTGTACTTGTTTAATTCCATTATGTATTATTTGTAATTTTCTAAATTTTATTCTTAAAAAAAACCTCCCAACTATGTGGGAGGCTATAATATATATTTTCAATTATATTTATATCATTCCCTATGCAGATGTGCTATACACATTGACAATAATGACAGAAGTAATAATAATTGAGATTTGCATCATTTATTTTTTGATGCCACAAAAGTAGTAAAACTGATGCGATCAAAAAAACAAAAACTCAACATTTTAAACTCTTCTTGTTAATTATTGCATTATTTAACAAAAAATATTAAACAATCGTAGATTGTCCGAGATGAACGTTGTCATTATTAAAATATAGTAAATCGTCTTTGCTAAAAATAAAGTTAGAAACAAACTCTCCAACCTCATTAGTCCCAAATTTTGAATCAGCTCTTAAATCTATTGTTACTACCTTAAATTCAATCGCTTTTTCTACTGCCTTGTAAATCACATTTGCTTCCTTAGACAACCCAAAATGTTCTAACAACATTGCTGCTGATAAAATAGAAGCTATTGGGTTAGCAATATTTTTACCTTTTGCCTGAGGATAAGAACCGTGAATAGGTTCAAAAAGTGCATTTTTTTCTCCTAACGAAGCAGAAGCCAATAAACCAATAGATCCGGTAATTACACTGGCTTCATCAGATAAAATATCCCCAAATAAATTCTCTGTCAAAATCACATCAAATTGTTTCGGATTCAAAATCAGCTGCATTGCGGCATTATCTACAAATAAAAAGTCTAAAACTACATCCGGATAGCTTTCGCTAACTTTCTGCACAACTTTTCTCCACAGTCTTGAGGTTTCCAGAACATTGGCTTTATCAACCATAGTCAGCTTTTTACGTCGGTTTTGAGCCGATTTAAAAGCCAAATGCGCAATTCTTGTAATTTCTTCTTCTGAATACTCACATAAATCCGAAGCATGCGTTCCTTCTTCATTTAAGGATTTTGCTCCAAAATAAGCACCACCTGTTAATTCTCTGAAAATAGTAAAATCAGCACCTTCAATGATTTCTCTTTTTAAAGGAGAAGATTCGATCAGTGATTTATAAGGTTTAATTGGACGTATATTAGCAAATAAACCAAGTGCTTTACGAAGTTTTAGTAATCCTTGCTCAGGACGAACTTTTGCATTTGGATTATTATCATATTTAGGATCACCGATTGCCCCAAACAAAACCGCGTCAGTGTTTAGACAAAGATTTAATGTTTGTTCTGGCAGTGGATTTCCTGTCTTATCAATAGCAATTGCCCCCATGAGAGCTTCTTCAAACACAAATTCGTGATTATACACTTCGCCAATTGCATACAATGCTTTTTTAGCTTGTGCAATTACCTCCGGTCCAATTCCGTCTCCTGGTAAAACTGCTATTTTCAAATTCATAATGCCTCGTTCTTTATGTATTTAAAATCTGATTTTTTCTAATTAACTTCTTATTAAATCTCCCTGGATTTTGGAAGCTTCAATGATCTGATGAATATCTTCGTCTAAAACTTCTTTTTTAATGTCAGCAAATTTCAAAAACTCAATATATATAGTATCCAATTGTGTTTTAGTAAGTTCATAACCTACTTTTTTGGCTCTGTATGCCAAAGCTGCACGTCCGCTTCTTGCTGTCAAAATAATCGAAGATTCATTAACACCTACATCAAGTGGATCCATGATTTCATAAGTAGCTCTGTTTTTGATTACACCATCCTGGTGAATTCCGGAACTATGCGCAAATGCATTCGCCCCTACAATAGCTTTATTTGGCTGAACAATCATTCCCATACTTTCAGAAACCAAACGACTCATTTCATTTAATTCTCTTGTATTGATGTTTGTATCTAAGTTAAGATAAGGATGTTGTTTAAAAATCATCACCACTTCTTCAAGTGCTGTATTTCCGGCTCTTTCACCAATACCATTAATAGTACACTCAATTTGTCTTGCTCCGTTGATTGCTCCTGCAATTGAGTTGGCAGTTGCCATTCCTAAATCATTATGACAGTGGCATGAAAGAATTACATTCTCAATACCTTTTACGTTTTCTTTTAAATATTTGATTTTTGCCCCATACTCTTCAGGCAGACAATATCCGGTTGTATCCGGAATATTTAATACAGTTGCTCCTGATTTTATTACCTCTTCACAAACTTTTGCAAGGAAAGCATTATCAGTTCTACCTGCATCTTCTGCGTAAAATTCTACATCTTCAACATATGATTTTGCATGAGAAACGGCAGCTTTTGCTCTGGCGATAATATCTTCTGGTGTGGTATTTAATTTATGGAGTATGTGAGATTCTGAAGTTCCGATTCCAGTATGAATCCTAGGTCTTTTAGCATGCTTTAAGGCAGCAGCCGCAACATCAATGTCGTTTTTTACAGCTCTTGTAAGCCCGCAGACCGTTGCATTTTCTACAATTTTACAAATCTCAGAGACCGATAAAAAATCGCCCGGACTTGACACAGGAAAACCTGCTTCGATGATATCAACTCCCATTTTGTCTAGTCGTTCTGCAATAACCAATTTTTGATTGGTATCTAACTTACATCCTGGGACCTGTTCTCCATCACGCAAAGTGGTGTCAAAAATTTGAACTTTCTCTCTATTCATATTCATTTATTTAATGTAATTTCACATCTTGAAACAAATATATATTGTACTTCTTAAGTACGAAATTCATTTTAATGGAATTATACTGTTTATAAAACAATTTAAAAGTATTTAACGTACTAAAAACCAATAAATTACATTATTATATTTTACAATGGCTAACCATCAAAAAGATTTCTTATTTGTACTGATTAAGTCACTTTCTAAATCTGAAAAAAGACAGTTTAAAATTTTTGCAAGCCGTTTAGAAACGAGTTCAAATACTAAATTCATTGAATTATTTAATATTTTGGATAAGTCTGAAACTTATGATGAAAAGCTTATTTTAAAAAGCGGAATCATCAAAAAAGTTCAGTTATCTAACTTAAAATCCTATTTATACAAACAGATCCTGGTTAGTATCCGCTTAAATATTCCCAGCCAGAATATTCGATATCAACTACGTGAGCAAATAGACTTTGCTGTTATTCTATATAATAAAGGGTTATATAAACAAAGCTTGAAAATTTTGGATAAAACTAAAATGATAGCCCTCGAAAATGATGAAAAATACATGGCCTATGAAATTGTTGAATTCGAAAAGTTAATCGAATCACAATATATCACAAGGAGTATCCAGGGACGTGCTGATGAGTTGGTTATTCAGGCTAAAGAACTAAATTATCGAAATACAATTTCAAGCAAATTATCCAATTTGTCATTACAGCTATACGGAATTATGCTAAAAACCGGTTACGTAAAAAACGATGAGGAATACAAATATATAGATGACTATTTCAACAAACATATTTCAAAATTAGACGAAAGCAAATTTGGCTTCCGCGAAAAATATTGGTTTTATAATGCCAATTTGTGGCGCAGTTTCCTTGTTCAGGATTTTCTTGCGAGTTATAAATATGCTTATAAATGGGTAAGATTATTTTATGACAACCCAAATATGATTTACCAGAATCCTGTATTTTTTCTAAAAGGGAATCACTACTTTTTAGAATCACTTTATATGCTGAAATACAAATCAAATTTCAAAAAATACCTAACGCTTTTGGAAGAAACAATTCAGGATCCAAGGTTTCCTGTTAATGACAACATTGCGTCGCTATCTTTTTTATACATCTATAACAATAAACTCAACTATCATATTTTGGAAGGAACTTTCGCCGAAAGCGAATATTTGATTCCTGAGATTTTAGAAAAAATTAAAATTCACAGCGAACATCTTGATGAACATCACGAAATGTTGTTTTTTTACAAAATTGCCTCTATCTATTTTGGAAACGAAAAATACAATGAGTCCATTTATTATCTTGACAAAATAATCAACAATAAAAACCTGACGATGCGCGAAGATTTAATGTGCTTTGCCAGACTCTTGTCATTAATTGCACATTATGAATTAGGAAAAGATTATTATCTGGAAAACCATCTTAAAAGCACCTACAAATTTCTATTGAAGATGAATGATTTACATGAGGTCCAGAAAGAAATCATTAAATTTATGAGAAACTTAAATAATTTTTATCCTGCCGATATTAAAAAGGAATTCATCAAAATGAGGGAACGATTTATCGAATTAGAAAAAAACACTTACGAAAAAAGAGCTTTCCTGTATTTAGATATAATTTCGTGGCTGGAAAGCAAAATTGAAAACCGTAAAATTGCTGATATAATAAAGGAAAAAGCAAAACTTTACAGTCGCTAATTAAATCGATAATTATATATTAAAAATCTTAACTTAAGTCCAACAAAGTAATAACAAAACCTTAACAGCAAAAGAAAGATATATATCAGACCTTTGTAATGTAATAAACTGGTTATTTATTATTTTGGTTTTGGTTAGTTAAATGATGCCGGCATCTTCGAGATTGCCGGCATTTTTTTTATATTTAAATTCCAGATAAAAAATCCAAATCCCAACCTTATTGAGTTGAAATTTGGATTTTGGAATTTTAAATATTGAAGTTTAATTTCTAAGTCTTTCGTGGAGTAATTTAAAATACGAAAAAGCTTTTAATAATCTGCTTCCATGCCAGGAAAACATTTCGCCATCAACAAAAATGGTTTTGGCGTGATGAGTGAAACGTCCTAGTTCAAAAGCATCTTCTTCTTTGAAAGGGTAAGGCTCAGAAGAAAGAAAAACCAAATCAGGATCACCTTCCAAGCGCATTTTTTTTAGTTCAACTTCAGGGTAACGACCTTTATCGCCGTAGATATTTACAAAATGATTCAGCTTTAATAATTCATCAATATAAGTATCATTACCGGCCACCATATATGGATTTTTCCAGATAAAATAGGCCGCTTTTTTGATTTCAATATCCTGAACGTATTTTTTAAAATCGCTTAAAGCGAAAGTTAACTTATCATTCCATTTTTGAGCTTCAGTCCGGCAGTTAAAAAGCTGCCCAAAATCTGAGATCATTTGAAAATTATCCTCAACAGAAACAATATTCGTTACCCAAACAGGACAGATTTCACTCAACCGTTCCACAATATCAGCAGTGTTTTCTTCTTTATTACAGATAACAATATCAGGCTGCAGTAACTTTATCTTTTCAAAATGAATCTTTTTGGTCCCGCCTACAATTTTCTTTGTGGATTTTAAATGATACGGATGCACACAAAACTTGGTAATTCCAATAATTTTTTCTTCTAAGCCTAAATCATATAATAATTCAGTTTGAGAAGGTACTAATGAGACAATACGCCTTGGAGCTGTTTCAAAAGAGTGCAAAGTACCTATTTGATCTATTAATTGTTTCATGTTCAGGTTGCTTCTTGTTTAAAGTTTGTAGATTGTGAATTCTAACACCGGTTTCACAAATTAAAACTTTTAAACCTTAAACTTTAAACTAAGAATTTCTTCCATTTCCTGCTGTACTTTCAAAGCCTCTTCCCTCGCTTTTTCAGCAAAATCAGTTCCATTTGAAGCATAAATAATTGCTCTGGCAGAATTTACAAGCAAACCAACCTTCTCATTCATTCCATATTTACAAACTTCAGACAAACTTCCGCCCTGAGCACCAATTCCGGGAACCAGTAAAAAACTATCGGGTACTATTTTCCTAATTTCAGTAAAATACTCCGCTTTAGTAGCGCCCACAACATACATCAGATTATGACTGTTTTTCCATTCTTTAGAAGTCTCTAAAACTTGTTTGTATAATAGTTTTCCGTTAATATCTAAAGTTTGAAAATCAAATGCTCCTTCGTTTGAAGTCAAAGCCAGCATTATAGTGTGTTTATTTTCAAAAGCCAGAAAAGGTTCAACAGAGTCTTTTCCCATATAAGGAGCTACCGTTACACTGTCAAAGTTCAAATCTTCAAAAAATGCTTTTGCATACATACTTGAAGTATTTCCTATATCGCCACGTTTAGCATCAGCAATCGTAAAAATTTCAGGAAATTTTTCATTTATATAATTAATTGTTTTTTGAAGTGAAATCCAGCCTTTTATTCCATACGCTTCAAAAAAAGCTGTATTAGGTTTATACCCCACAGTCAAATCATGGGTAGCATCAATTATGGCCTTATTGAACTCAAAAATAGGATCTTCGGTCTCTAATAAATGTTGAGGAATTTTGTTTAAATCAGGATCCAGCCCAACGCATAAAAATGATTTTTTTTGAAGTATTTGTTGGTGCAGTTGTTGTGTAGTCATTGGTATTTTTTTAGTTTTTCAATTCAAAAAACGATTTTTTAGAAAGTATGCAAAAATAAAAAAAGCCACTCAATTAAGAATGGCTTTTAGTATTTATATTTCGATCAGAATTAGAAATTGCCTAAATAAACAATTTCTGTTCTTCTGTTTGCTGCTCTTCCTGCAGCAGTTTTATTAGATTTAACTGGTTTTGAAGCTCCAAAACCTTGTGAAGTTAAATTAGCAGGATTTACTCCTTTTTCAATTAAAGCATCCATAATAACTTTTGCTCTTTCTTCAGATAATTTTTGATTTGCCTTAGCGTTACCTACATTATCAGTATGACCATAAATGGCAAATTTTGCGTTTGGATAGTTTTTCAAAATTTCTTTAATTGCATCAAGCCTTCCTGAAGTTTCTACCTTCTTAGCATCACTTAAGATAGCCTTACCAGATGTAAAGAAGATAGATTTTGCCTCAACCTGTAATTGAGCCAAAGTAGCTTTACTAACTTCAGGACAACCTTTATTTTCTGCTGGACCTGCAACTAATGGACAATCATCAACGTTATCAGCAACTCCATCTTTATCAGTATCTAAAACCGGACATCCTTTGTTTTCTACTAAACCTGCAACATTAGGACAAGCATCATCTTTATCCAAAACTCCATCTCCGTCTGTATCAGGCCATGGGCAACCTTTATTTTCAACTGGGCCTGCAACTGTTGGGCATGCATCAACATTATCTAATAATGTATCTCCGTCACTATCTTTCCATGGGCAGCCTTTGTTTTCAACAGGACCGGCAACATCCGGACAAGCATCATCTTTATCAAAAACTTTGTCACCATCAGTGTCTGGCCAAGGACAACCATTGTTTTCAATTGGCCCAGCTACTTTTTTACAAGAATCTTGTTTATCTATTACCCCATCCTGATCTCTGTCTTTAAATTTCTTTTGGTAAACCGGAATTTTAATCCCAACGTAAAAATCAGCTGCTTTTGATTCTTTAGAAACTAAATTAGAAACAATTGATCCTGAGCCAACAAATAAAGTACCTACACGTAATCCTGTACCCACTTGAGTTCCACTATATTCCATCCACGTAACAGGAACGTAAAAACTAAACCATCTGCTTTCGTATCGAGGTGCCAAACTTACTCTGTTAGCAATATTGGTCGCATTTAATTTTGTATTTGAAACCATACTGATATCTCCATTAAGATTCAGATAGAATTTATTATGGATATTCCAGTCAACATCAGCATGAAGTGCTGTAGGCAAATTTGTTTTTACTCCTTTTGAAGTTGATGTTTTAGTGTAATTGGCATTCAATAAATCGTATAAATTATCTGTATCGTCAATCATTTCCTGAGTAACTTGACCATCAATATCATAGGTGTCAAGTTTTGATTTTTTATAATTTATAGAGCCAATATCCGTAACAGACAGCCCAAAACGTACTTTGTATTTATTCAAATCCCTGAAATTATTATCAGCAGGTTTAGCTTTACTTAAATCATATTTATCATAATCCGGTCTCCATTCGTAAACCAAACCAAAATCAAAACCTACTCCGCTTGAATTAATATCAAATTCATAATCTTCATTAGCCTCCCAATCCTGGCTTCCACCTATAGTCATTTCTCCAGTTGTAATCAATTTACTGTTTTCCGGATTGATATCTTCTTGTAATGATGCAGTAGCATTCTTTCCTTGAATATATGCATTTCCAATACCTTGTAAATACTTAGCAGTTATACCACCCTTTAAAAAATGCTGACCATTTTGATATAAAACTGCAGCATAAGAAAGTCCTAATTCTCCCCATGCGTGTGCAGCTCCGTTTGGACTACCAGCATTAAGGTTAAAATTGCTTGAATGATCCAATCCATCTTTTACCTCGTCAACAAGACTACCATTAACATCTCTAAGATTTGTAATCGATCTTGCTCTGGTAAAAAGTGCCAATGTATGATTAGGCGCAATATTGAACATAAAAGACGGCCCCATAATATCCAGATTAACAATGGCACTATTTGCATTTGAAGGAGTCATTTTTGACTGACTATCAAAGTCATAACCATCTTTAAAAACGTCAAAAAGTTTAACCCCGTACAAGTCATTACTAACAGCACTACTGACAGAAAACAAATTTACATCTGTTTTAAAACGGGAATCGGCTATTGATGCAGGGTTAAAAAGCACACTTTGCACACCGGCATAATTATCATTAAAATAACCTAAATACGACTGTGCCGTAGCAACAGCAGACGTTAAAAAAATAAATAAAATGAGTAATTGTTTTTTCATTAAATTGGGGTTTTAAGTTTAATTGGCGGCAAAACTACAATAATAGATTTAAAAACAGGTTAACAAATCATTGAATCATATAACAACTTGTATTAATTATGTAGAAAATTATAGAATAGCGCTACAATAAATGCGAATTATAGAAGAGTTTGAAAAATTTATGTAACAAAACACAAAGAAAAGTTATTGAATTTTACATTATATAAATATTAAATAATAAAGTCATGAATAGTACAGAAATAAAAGGAAACTGGAACGAGCTAAAAGGAAAATTAAAACAAAAATATGCTGATTTGACTGATGACGATTTGCTATATGAAGAAGGAAAAGAAGATGAAATGTACGGAAGAATCCAGCAAAAATTAGGTAAAACAAAAGAGGAATGGAATGATATTGTATCAAATTTGTAAATCTCTTTCAACTTTCATAAATGCCGCTTAACTAAAATTAGGCGGTATTTTTTTGATTTTCAAAGTATAAAGCTTTAAAATTTCTGAATTAACATGAATTACTCAAAAACAAAATAAAATAGTTATCTTTAACCATATTTTTACAAAATGAAATTATTTATAAAATTTGATATTAATACAATTTGCACACTTTACCTAAAAGAAAAACTGGAAGAACAGAATTTGAATTTTTCTACTTTAGGATTTGGAGAAATTGAATTAGAAGATAATCTTACTACTGAAGCATTAGATGAGCTTAAAAATAATTTAGAGCCATTTGGTTTTGAAGTAGTTGAGAATCAAAAAAGCGTTTTGGTTCAAAAAATAAAGGATGCTATAATAGAATTGGTTTATACTGATGACAACAATAATTATAAAAGTTCAGCTTATCTTGCTGATAAATTAAACCACAGTTATGGTTACCTGTCAAATGTATTTTCCGAAGTAACGTATTCTTCTATTGAGAATTTTATAATCATTCAAAAAATTGAAAGAGCAAAACAGTTAATGATTGTAAACGAAATGAGTTTAACCGAAATTGCTTTTTTACTGAATTATTCGAGTGTTGCGCACTTAAGTACTCAGTTTAAAAATACAACAGGAATAACTCCTTCAGCATTCTTGAGAATTATTAAAAAGCGTAGAGAAAATTTAAAATAAAACCCAAATACCTTAATCAATGCAGAAAAACGCATTACACATTTTACTCGCCGACGACGACGAAGACGACAGACTTTTCTTTAAGGATGCTTTCGAAGAAGTAAAAGTACAAACCAAAGTCGAATTTGTTTTCGATGGTTTACAGTTAATGGAACATCTTATGAATCCGGATACTAAATTACCTGATATTTTATTTCTGGATTTGAACATGCCCAAAAAAACAGGTAAGGAATGTTTGATTGAAATAAAAAAGACAGAGCACCTGAAAAATCTGATAATTGCAATTTATTCAACATCTTCTTCAGATGAGGATATTGAAGACACATTTATTGAAGGTGCAAATATTTATATCAAAAAGCCAAGTGATTTTAATGCGCTTAAAAAAATTATTAATGAAGTTGTTACACTAAATTGGCATTATCATACATCAGGATTAAATCGTGATAATTTCTTATTAAGCCTTAAGTAATTACAATAATAATGAAATGGATTCCTAAGTTTAATTCCTCAAATTACTTGAGAGTTATTTTTATAATAGCTATTTTCATTTTAATTTTTCTTTCGTCAATAGCTTACAAACATAACAGGGATCTTAATGAATCTACTAAGCTGCTCATGCACACCTATGAAATTAACATAGAGCTTGAGCGGCTTATGTCTGCTATAAAAGATGCAGAAACGGGTCAGCGTGGCTTTATGATTACCCGAAACCATCGTTTTCTGGCTCCTTATCTTTTTTCGCGTGACAAGGTAAATACTTCCTTCATTGCCTTAAAAAAGCTTACAGCCAACAATCCGGTACAAAAACAAAATCTCGAAAAAATATACAAACTGATCATTAAACGCTATGTTTCATTTGAAAATTGTTTAAAGTACAGTGATCCCGAAACGTATGATAAAAGAAAACTAGACAATCATATGTTTGGAGGCCGTATATTAATGGATAACATTCGTTTTAAAGTAGATGAAATGAATGATATCGAAAAAAACTTTTTGAAAAAAAGTTTAAAGAAATACGATGAAGAAATTTCTCTTGGTCCAATTTTTTCGATACTATTATTCTTAGCCGCTCTACTCTTTATTTTACTTGCATACAGACAAATAAGCAAAGACCTTGAACGCTTAAAAATCTTCAATAAGAAACTCTTGATTTCTTCAGGTCTCATGGCCGAATCTGAAGTAATTGGTAAATTTAGCACCTGGCAATGGGATCTGGAAACAGGGAAAATTGATTATTCTGACAATCAGTTTCGCCTTTTGGGAGTTGAGCCAAACGCTTTTGAACCCAAAAACGACAGCTTTTTAGATTTTGTACATCCAGAAGACAAAGAAGCAATTAAAGCCTCTATGGAGGGAATTATCAATAACGAAGAACTTCCATTTACCTATTATAAAATAATTCAGCCTAATGGCGAAACCAGATATTTAAAATCTACAGGCAAATTGCTGGTTGACCAGAATGGAAACAAAATCCTACTCGGTATCAATTTTGATATTACAGACGAACACTTACTAAACATTGAACTTCAGGAACGAAACAACCAACTTGAAAAAAGCAATAAAGAATTAGCCTCTTTTAATCATGTCGCGAGCCATGATTTACAAGAACCACTGCGAAAAATTCAAACCTTTATTTCTAGAATTTCCGAAGAAGACAAGGCAGTTCTTTCTGATAGCGCAAAAGACTACATTATAAAAGTAGAAACATCAGCCAAAAGAATGCGTGTTTTGATTGATGATTTATTATTATTCTCCAGAACTAATACTACCAAAAAAGAATTCATTAAATCAGATCTGAATGAATTGCTGGAAAATGCAATATCAGAACTTACTGTAATAACTGATGAGAAAAAAGGAAGTATCAACGTTACTAAATTACCTAAATTAGAAGTTATACCCTACCAGATAGAACAGCTCTTTATTAATTTGATTGGTAATTCACTAAAATACAGTCTTCCGGAAACAGCACCTCAGATTACTATTGATTGTGAAAAAATATTATCTAATGAATATCCGGAATTGATTGATCGTCCTTTCAAGAAATTTTATAAGATTACATTTACTGATAACGGAATGGGATTTGATCCACAATTCAAAGACAATATTTTTGTGTTGTTTAAACGACTACATTCTAAAAATGAGTATCCGGGTACAGGAATTGGATTAGCAATTTGTAAAAAAATTGTTGAGAACCATAAAGGTTACATAACAGCTGACAGCAAACCAGGCGAAGGCTCCGTATTTACTGTATTTCTTCCTCAATAAATCCCCTCATAAAACTTTATTAAAAACGTTATATTTTTCCAGAATGGGAATTATATAACGTTTCTTTTTTATGCTGTAAAGCAAACCTTACTATTCGTTAGCATCTTTGTAATGTAATAATGAAGTAACTATTTAGACAGATGTTTTCATCAAAAAGATCATTCTTCAAAACAGCTTTTATAGTAATTGTAACAATAACTATTTCGTCTTGTAATGAAAATGAAAAACCGGAAAACAGGAAACCGGAAAACAAAAAAAACAAATACGTTCTTACAAAAAACACGGAACAAATTGAAGCTTATTTTTTTGTTGCAACTGCAGAAGTAACAAAAACGATGATTTCTAAAGCGCAACTGGCAAAACGTAAAAGTTTACAAAATTCAATAAAAATTGTCAGCAGTAAAATAGAAAATAATCAAAAAATGTTATTACAGGAAATCAACGAAATAGTCGTTCAAAAACTCATTATAATCAGTGAAATAAACACATCGGTTACCAATAAGGATTTGTACGAGCTCTTTAACAAAAAGAATGTTGATTTTGATGATGCCTATCTGAATTCTATTACACAGTCTTTAACTGAAATGATAGGGTTATTGGAATCCATAGCAAAAGAAACAAATGATATGGTAATACTGAAATTAGTTGCTCATTATTTACCAAAACAATACGAATTTTTAAGAGAAGCAGAAAAAATTAAAAAACAAATCAATTAAAATCAAATTAGAATTATTAACTAAATTTTTAAATTATGAAAATGCAATCAAATTTCTTATACGCCTTAGCTCTAACATTATCAGCTTCATTCGGAATGCTACATGCTCAGGACAATAATGTAAATACCGAATTTGGTATAAAAGGTGGGGTAAATATGTCTAACTTTTATAATGAAGATGCAGACGATAAGAACATGTTGTTCGGTTTTAATGCCGGGGTTTATGCCACACTTCCAATATCAGATTTCGTTGCAATCCAACCTGAAATTTTATTTACTACCAGAGGATCTGAATTAGAATATAACACCGCTTTAGCATCAGGTAGTACAAAATTAAAATTAAATTATATAGAAGTTCCTTTGTTAGTAAGAGTTAATCTTACAAAAAACTTTAATATTCATGCAGGTGGTTATGCTTCATATCTTGTAAGCTCTAAAGCTACAGGAGAAGGTGCTTTAGAATTTGAACAAGATTTTGATACAGATAACTTTAATAAATTCGATGCAGGTCTAGCTGCAGGAGTAGGATTGGATTTCAACCCAATAAGTGTTGGATTACGCTACAATTATGGATTAACCACTTTTGTTAAAGATGGTGACAATTCATCCGATTTAAAAAACACTAATTTTTCTTTATATCTATCATATAAATTAAACTAGAAACATAAATTATTAACCCTAAACATTAAAAACCATGTCAAATTTATTATATACAATCGCGGTTATTCTTGTCATTCTTTGGGCCCTTGGGTTTTTTGTATACAGTGCAGGAAGTATTATTCACATCTTATTGGTAATTGCCATTATAGCAATACTATTCAGACTTATCAAAGGTCGCGAAATTTAAAATCAAACATTATTTAAACATTTTATATTAATTTTTTAAAATCAAATATTATGAAAACTAGTAGCACACTTTTAGGAATTTTAGGAGCCGCAGCGGCAGGAGCTTTTTTAGGAGTATTATTTGCACCGGATAAAGGTTCAGAAACAAGAAAAAAAATCAAAGACAAATCGAAAGATTACGGAGATAACCTTAAAGGAAAATTCGATGGTATCTTAAGCACAATTAATTCAAATGGCAAAGATATCATTGAAGAAGGAAAAGCAAAATTCAATCAGGTAAAAGAAGACTTCAACTCTATGAAAGATGAAGCAAAAACTGTAAAAACAAACTACTAAGATTGATTTTTTTCTTCAACCATAAAAAACACCAATATCATGGAAACTAATGCAACAACAAACGAAAACCTAAATATGTATGAAAAAGCAGAAAACTATACCAAAACAAGTTTAGAATTGATTAAACTTAAAACGGTATCAGCAACTGCAGATGTTTTATCAACATTAACTTCACGGATAGCGGTAGGCGTTGTTGTTGCATTTTTTACTTTGTTTCTTAATATCGGACTTAGCTTATGGATTGGAAAAGAACTTGGTGAATATTATTATGGTTTCTTTGCGATAGCAGGTTTTTATTTAATCGTTGCTATTGTATTGCACAAAACACAGCATAAGCTGATTAAAACTCCAATTGGAAATTTAATTGTTTCCAATATTCTGAAAGACACTAAAAACTGATTTAATAATTAATACTATAAAAAAGACTATTTATGGAAACTATTTACACTATTGACTCATTAAATCAAAAGATTAAGCTTTTAGAAGAACAACAAGACAGGGAATGGTGTGATATCAAAGACGAAATCGATGAAATTAAGGAAAATTTAAAACCTCTTAATCTCATTCGGAACACAGTCCAGGAAGTCAATGAAGCCGTGGGCTTCAAGAGTGATCTTGCCCAATCTGCTATAAGCATTGGAATAGGTTACCTGGCTAAGAAACTGGTAATAGGAAAAACCGATTCTACATTTAAAAACATCCTAGGGTCTATATTACAGCTTGCTGTAACCACTTTGGTAGCAAAGCCTGCAGACCATCACGAACCTTCTGAGAAGGAATTGTACAAGGAAGAATCATTTGAAGGGTAATTGTATAACTTAAATACAACTATTATGGAAAAGATAAACGAAATAATAATTAAAAATGGTGTTTACATTTACTCGAATTTCTATAAATGTTTTGAATATACGAGAGTATTTTTAGGTATCTAGCTAGTTTATACGTTTCTGCTATAACAAACGGTTAAACAGTTAATACCTCACTATAAATCTCTGTTTAGTTAAATAGAGCCTTACAAGAAAAGCAAAGTTTGCAATTAGTAAACTTTGCTTTTTTGCATTAAAAAAAATCCGAACTTAAAAATATAAGTTCGGATTTTTGTATATTATCTCTTAATTAAAATCTAAGAAGCCTAAAAAAATCTACTATCTAGAAGTCTAAAATTAAAACACTTCAGAAGCTTCCTTCAGTTTCTCCATATTATTTACCAGTTGAAGCTCAGCAACAATTTTCTGAATATCACCATTCATGATATTTCCTAAATCATAAAGTGTAAGTCCGATACGATGATCCGTTACACGACCCTGGGCATAATTGTAAGTACGGATTTTAGCAGAACGGTCACCCGAACTAACCTGAGAAGTACGTTTAGACGCATCTTCAGCTTCTTTCTTTGCCAATTCCATTTCGTACAAACGGGAACGTAAAACCGTTAATGCCTTATCTTTATTTTTATGCTGCGATTTCTGGTCCTGACATTGTGCCACTAATCCGGTTGGAATGTGCGTTAAACGTACAGCCGATTTCGTAGTATTTACCGACTGTCCTCCAGGTCCTGATGAACAGAAGAAATCGACACGAACATCATTCATATCAATCTGTACATCAAACTCTTCTGCTTCCGGCAAAACCATAACCGTTGCTGCCGATGTATGCACACGACCCTGAGTTTCTGTTTGAGGAACACGCTGAACACGGTGAACACCCGCTTCAAACTTCAAAGTTCCATACACATCTTCTCCCGAAACTTCAAAAATTACCTCTTTAAAACCTCCTGAAGTTCCTTCGTTCATATCCACCACAGAAGTTCTCCAGCCTTGAGACTCACAGTATTTAGTATACATCCTGAACAAATCACCTGCAAAAATACTCGCTTCGTCCCCACCCGTTCCGGCACGGATCTCCACCATTACATTTTTTGCATCTTCAGGATCTTTAGGAATCAGCATAAATTTGATTTCCTCCTCCAGTTGCGGCAAACGTTCTTTTGCTTCATCCAGCTGCATTTTGGCCATTTCGACCATATCAGCATCGCTTCCGTCAGCAATAATTTCGTTGGCTTCGTCAATATTGGCCAAAACAAGAATGTATTCTTCTCTCTTTTCAACCAAAGCTTTGATGCTTTTATATTCCTGATTAAGCTGTACATAGCGTTTTTGATCCGCAATAACATCCGGCTGAATAATCAAATCCGAAATCTCATCAAAACGCTGCTTTACATATTGAAGTCTGTCTAACATTTTCTTTTCCTTTTATTGGACTGCAAAATTACGAAAAATAGTTGATAGTTAAAAGTTGTTCATTAATGGTTTTTTCAGGAGCCAATTCCTGCTATTCGCTATATCTTTTTAGGCAGAGAATTTGGGTTTTATTAAGATGTTTTCATTTGCCTGAAAAGGATGCCGCTGCTATCAGGGCTAAGGGATTTTAGGTTTTATAAATAGTATCATAAAGGAATATCTTAGAGTTTTATATGATGTATTTCGTTACAAATAAACTATATTTGAAAAAATAATATGAATCAAAACATGCGCATAACACACCAATTTTGTAATAAAACTAGTTCAATTTATGCGTTTATAAACTAGTTACCAGAGATTGCAGAAAAAAAACTAAATAAGATCTTATGAAATTGATAAGTACGATTATGCTTTTATTTGTTATTTTATTGCCTCAAAAAGATGAATTTATTTTTAAGAACGGTAATCAAAAAATAATTTTGAAAGTTGACAATGGAACTAAAAACTTAATATGGGGAAAAACTTCAAAGCTAATTCTTCAATTTGAAAATATCGAAGTTCAAAAACTATCAGTGTCAGCACCCGGAATTAAACCAATCAAAAATGAGAAAAACATAAACGAGCTGAAATTAGAAATTACGCCTGAAAAGGAATTATTTGAAAGTGATTCACTCAGCTTGAATGTTGGCTATAAAGACGAAAGTAATAATTACATACATCACGCATTTTTAATTTTAATAAAAGACAAATAACGTACAGAAGCAACCTCTGGTAACACTTGCTACAATAGATTTGGGCATTTGGCTTAATTTAAAAATGGTCTTGTATTTGTGAGATTTGGCAAATCCGAAAATAAGGCTTAATTTAATCCCAAACCTCTTGTAGCAAGGGGACGTTAGCGGATATTTTGGAGAAAAACTGCGGAATAAAGACAATATCGAAAACAAAAAATCGAAAAATTAACTATATGAAAATTAAGTTTTTAAAAGTATTATTCACAATATTTATATTTTCAAATTTATCTTTCGGGCAATCAAAAACACCATATTTAATAAATAACGAATTATTTGAATTACCAGGAAAGTGGAAACATATTGGAAAAATTGAGAATTCTGCACAATGGGGTTTTGCAAACAAAAAATTAGAACTTACTTTACTTATAAATGTTAGAAAACCAGAAATTTTTGAGTTTTATAACAAAGAAATGACTGAACTGGAATTTTTAAATAAATTCTATGCTTGGGAAACAGAATTTTGGAAAAAAGATGATGGAAACATAGAAATAGAGAAAATTGAAACAAACGAAACGGATAAATACATAATTTGGAGATTAAAAATAATCGACAAAAATATTGAAAGTTTCATTTTTAGCGGAATTAGAAACAGCAAATTAATTGGATTGAGCTTGACGGATGACAACAAAAGAGAACCGAAAAGTAGAGCCGAAAAAATTGAATTTCTCAAGAATATTTACTTTAAAAAATAAAAACATCCGCTAACCGTCGTTTGGCAATATGGCGGGATTTGGCTTAATTTGAAGATGGTTTTGTACTTGGAAAATTAGTCATTAACCGAAAAATAAGGCTTCCTTAATCCGCCACATCGCCAAGCGACCAAACGTTGGCAGTAATTATCCCGCAGAATAACGAAAAATATACTTATAAATGAAAACTAAAATAAATTTAAGCCTATTCACTGCTAATTATTTTATTTTTAGTCTGTTCCTATTACTCTTAAATGATTTCTATTTGAAATATGAGTTTCATAATTTTATAACTGGAAAATTATCCGATTTTGCGGGATTATTCATTTTCCCCTATTTCATTTCTGTTTTTTTTACCAACAAAACTAAAGAAATTTACATTTTTACTTTTGTATTATTTATTTTTTGGAAACTTGAAATTTCTGAACAATTTATTAAGTTTATTTCAAGAATTACTAATATTGCTTTTTACAGAACTGTAGATTTGTCTGACCTCATTGCTTTATTAATTTTACCTTTTTCTTTTAATTATTTTCATATCCAAAACAGTGAGCATAAGAATAATAAACATACGAATTTTGCATTAAACTCATTAATTGGTGTCATAACGATATATTCATTTATAGCTGATTCAAATCCAAGACAAGAAGTGAAAGTAAAAAGGAATTCAAAAAAGGAATTCAAAATACAAATTAATAAAGAGCAAATATTAAATAATTTAATACCGAGATTTAGTTATACAAATTTTTTAAAAACAGATAGTTTAATCACTATTTGTTATGATATTCCAGAATATAGAGCCGAAGCAACTGCCAAAGTAAAAATTCTAAAAATAGACAAAGAAAATACAGTGATTAAAATCGATAGTATTAATGGAGTGGAAATTACTGGGCGTTTATTTTTTGGATTTAGTCAAAGTGACATTGATGCTTGTGAAAAAATGAATTCTTCAGAATTTGAAGAAAACTTTAAAACAAACTTCATTGATATAATTACAAATAAGAGAGAAACAGAATATCCAACTTATAGTGCATACAAAACAGAATAACTAAAAATAACTACTGCCAACACTTGCTACAATAGATTTGGGCATTTGGCTTAATTTAAAAATGGTCTTGTATTTGGGAAGTTTATACAAATCCGAAAATGAGGCTTAATTTAATCCCAAACCTCTTTTAGCAAGGGAACGTTACCAGAGATTGCAGAAAAAAAACTAAATAAGATCTTATGAAATTGATAAGTACGATTATGCTTTTATTTGTTATTTTATTGCCTCAAAAAGATGAATTTATTTTTAAGAACGGTAATCAAAAAATAATTTTGAAAGTTGACAATGGAACTAAAAACTTAATATGGGGAAAAACTTCAAAGCTAATTCTTCAATTTGAAAATATCGAAGTTCAAAAACTATCAGTGTCAGCACCCGGAATTAAACCAATCAAAAATGAGAAAAACATAAACGAGCTGAAATTAGAAATTACGCCTGAAAAGGAATTATTTGAAAGTGATTCACTCAGCTTGAATGTTGGCTATAAAGACGAAAGTAATAATTACATACATCACGCATTTTTAATTTTAATAAAAGACAAATAACGTACAGAAGCAACCTCTGGTAACACTTGCTACAATAGATTTGGGCATTTGGCTTAATTTAAAAATGGTCTTGTATTTGTGAGATTTGGCAAATCCGAAAATAAGGCTTAATTTAATCCCAAACCTCTTGTAGCAAGGGGACGTTAGCGGCAACCTTAACAGCACCCTGCAAAAAACTGACATTTACTGAAATTATGGCGAAAAATAAACTTGACACATTTAAAAACCATCTGGGTTATGACGGCAAAAAAATCAATATGGACAAAGCCGTTTTAATATTGAATGAAATTGGTGTAACTGCAACCAACGACATTGGCGAGACACCTTTAATTATTGCATCTTACTTGGAACGAATTGAGATATTAAAATTAATAATTGAACAAACTCAAAATATTGACCATAAAGTTCAAGGAAGTATAACAGAGACGGCTCTTTTGGAGGCTTGCGGACAAAGACGCTTGGAAAGTATAAAACTATTAGTTGATGCAGGTGCCAATTTGGAGCAAGAAGACAGATTTGGATTGACCCCACTTTCCAAAATATTTACCAATACATTTTCCGACCCAATTCCGAGTGCTAAATATTTAGTTTCTATAGGTGCAAAAATTACAGACAAAGTTATTAAAATGGGAATGTCGTGGAATAAGGAAAAATTTACCGACTTTTTGAAATTCATAAACTATGACTTGGAAAGCGGTTCATTACCAGTAGATGATACAATTCAGCAGAAAGCACTAAAAATTTACACTTCAATCGACATAGAAAATTTACACAATGTTCTTAATAAAAATGATTACTTTAAAACAGCGAAAGTAATTTGGCAAAAACTTGTCCCAAAATCAGGTCAAGCAGACACAATTCAAGGGGAATTATTGAGAGCAATTGAAAAATTAAGAGATGAAGCTCAAAGGAATGGAAATATAAATTTTAACAAAAACTGTCACGGAATACTTATTGACTTTTTGAGAAAACACTTAATTAACAATAAAATTTTTGAACCAGAAATAATCATCCAAATAAATAGTGACATAGAAAGATTATCAAAAGCTAATTCCCCTTACACAGACGATGACATATATGATAGAATTACTGAAAGGATAGTTGATTGGTATTTGAACAATCCAATACAAATCCAACACGACCAAAATGACAAATTATATTGCTAAACCAAACAAGGCAGCCGCTAACAAGGGTTTGCCAAAAGCGGGGCTGAAGTGCTTCGATTGAACATTTGTGCAAAGTTCAACATTCGTTCTTCGATTGAACTTTTGTACTAAAAATCCCCGCCTTCGGCAAGCCCCGAAACGTTAGCGGATATTTTGGAGAAAAACTGCGGAATAAAGACAATATCGAAAACAAAAAATCGAAAAATTAACTATATGAAAATTAAGTTTTTAAAAGTATTATTCACAATATTTATATTTTCAAATTTATCTTTCGGGCAATCAAAAACACCATATTTAATAAATAACGAATTATTTGAATTACCAGGAAAGTGGAAACATATTGGAAAAATTGAGAATTCTGCACAATGGGGTTTTGCAAACAAAAAATTAGAACTTACTTTACTTATAAATGTTAGAAAACCAGAAATTTTTGAGTTTTATAACAAAGAAATGACTGAACTGGAATTTTTAAATAAATTCTATGCTTGGGAAACAGAATTTTGGAAAAAAGATGATGGAAACATAGAAATAGAGAAAATTGAAACAAACGAAACGGATAAATACATAATTTGGAGATTAAAAATAATCGACAAAAATATTGAAAGTTTCATTTTTAGCGGAATTAGAAACAGCAAATTAATTGGATTGAGCTTGACGGATGACAACAAAAGAGAACCGAAAAGTAGAGCCGAAAAAATTGAATTTCTCAAGAATATTTACTTTAAAAAATAAAAACATCCGCTAACCGTCGTTTGGCAATATGGCGGGATTTGGCTTAATTTGAAGATGGTTTTGTACTTGGAAAATTAGTCATTAACCGAAAAATAAGGCTTCCTTAATCCGCCACATCGCCAAGCGACCAAACGTTATGTGATACCCAACAAGAAAAATGCGTAAATGAAATTACCTTTTATAATTAAATCACTTCTTTTACTAACAATTGTGAGAGGTATAGTTGTGATTTTACACGAACTTGGACACGCAATTCCAGCAATCATATTAACAAAACAAAAAGTTTCTATATACATCGGATCATATGGAAATCCAAAGAAAAGTATAAATTTCAGAATTGGACTTTTGGATGTGTGGTTAAGTTATGAAATGCTTTCTTGGAAAAATGGTTTGTGTGTTCCATCAGCAGAAAATATTTCAATTAATAGACAGATTATTTATGTTTTAACTGGACCTATTTGTTCTTCTATTTTTGCTACACTTTATTTATATGTAGCCCTTTTTAAAAATTTTAGTGATTTATATTTGCATTTCGCAGTAATATTTTTCTTAATCTCAATATTAGATTTATTTGGAAATCTGATACCAAATGAAAACCCAATTGAGTTATTTGACGGAACAGTAACTTACAACGATGGTTATACACTATCTAAACTTTTTAAGTACAGAAAATTTCCAAATCAATATACTGAAGCAATTGATTTATTTAACAAAAAAGAATACAAGAAATCAATAAATCTTTTTGATTACTTCCTAAAAGTAAAACTAAAAGATGAAAATATTTATCGTCTAAATATGTTTGCAAATATGCAAATTAAAAACTTCGAAAGAGCAAAAGAATTATTTGATAATTTCGAACAAGAATTCAAATTAACATCGGACGATTATTCAAATGGAGGGCTTATTTATAGTAAACTAAATATGAATAATGAATCCTTACATTTTTATAATAAATCTATCGAACTAAACGCCGAAAATGTGTATTCTTTAAACAACAAAGGTTTTACTTTAACTTTACTTGAAAAATATTCTGAAGCAATTCCGCTTTTTGATAAAGCAATTGAAATTGATGAATTTTTTGCTTATTCATACAATAACAGAGGGCTTTCAAAAATTAAAACAGGAAGAGTTAACGAAGGTTTAGCTGACATAGAAAAGTCTATTAAACTTGACGAAAATAATTCATATTCATATCGAAATCTTGGAATTTACCATTTTGATATTGGAGAAATAGAAAAAGCAAGAGAACTATTTTTGAAATCAAAAGAGTTAGATGGAGATACTCATATGATTGATGAACTAATTTTATCGACAAGTATATCGTAGATATGGGCATCACATAACACTTGCTACAAGAGATTTGGGCATTTGGCTTAATTTAAAAATGGTCTTGTATTTGGGATGTTTAGGCAAATCCGAAAATAAGGCTTAATTTAATCCCAAACCTCTTGTAGCAAGGGAACGTCAGGCTGTGAAAAAACCTTCCTTCTTCTATTAAAGTCTTAAAATTTCGCCGCACTATAATTCCAATAAAGCCTTACACTTGACCGCTTTTTTTAGGCTGTCAATTTCTCTGAATAAAAAACTGTTGCTGTATTTAGCTTTAAATAACTCGTTTTCAGCAAAAACAAGACCTTTTCCTTATAAGGTGAGTTCCATTTTTGGAGTTTGGCAATAAGTTCGGGAACGCCCAATATATTGATACTGCGTTTAATATTATAGACCAGCATAATCAGGCTGTGTTCTCCATTTACTTTATCGAGTCCTGTTAAATTGGTGTGGTTATAGCCCCATTGCCGTTTGATGGTTCCAAAGATGTGTTCGTTTATTTCCTGTCGCTTGCGGTACAGCTGTGGATTTTCCTGATAACGTTTGTTGTTTTCTTCTACGGCATCTGCATATTGGCTACGGTCAATTTCCCTGCCTGCCGCTCTACTGGTGCATAAATGTTTTACAGGACATTCCCTGCATTTGGATGTACGGTACTTTTTAAAATTATAGCTGTCTTTATCGGTTGTTTTCTTATGCCATCTTCCCGTGGTTTGTAGCGTTTGCCCTTCTGGGCAAGTGTAGGTATCATTGGATTTGTTGTATTGAAACCTGGCAACCAAATAAGCAGGCTGTGTGCCGTTTTCGTTGCTTTTTCCTTGCCCGGGCTGCGCTACAATGGTAGTGATGCTGCCTTGTTTGCAGATCTCTATTTGTTTGCCGTTGTGATAACCTTTGTCTACAAGGGCAGTATAAGTTTCAATTCCTAAATTCTCTTTGGCTTCAAGGGCAATAGCCGATAAAGCACTGCGGTCGTTCTTGTTGATAGTGTGCGTGGCTACTACAAGATTGTGTTTGGCATCCACTGCAGCCTGAACATTAAAGGATATTCAACTACTTGTCCCTGCACTAATAATGCTCTGGCATCACTATCGGTAGTGCTGATTTGAGGCTCTCCACTGGCCTTTAACTTTTCTTCCAGCAAATCATAGCGAAGCTTATTTTGTTTTAAGCGTTCTATCTTTTGTTGGATGTTTTTGATTTTTGGAGCATTTTCTTTTGCATCATTTTCTTCCAAAGCATCTAGATATTCTTGGGTTTTAGCTTCAATGTATTCTAAATGTTTGTCTATTTTCTTTTGGTTGAAATTAGCTTTACGGCTATTGTGCGCCCTGCTTTTAGTTCCATCAATAGCAATGGTTTCACAGCCTATTAAGTCGGCGTCTTTTAAAAACACAACATAGAGTTTAAACAAGTTCTTTAATGCCAATGAATTATTCTTTCTGAAGTCTGATATACTGTGGTAGTTGGGACGAATGTCTTCTAATAACCACTGCATTTCAATATTTCTGAAGGATTCTCTTTCTAATTTTCTGGAGCTTCTTATTCCGTTGATATAGCCGTACAAATAGGCCTTAAGGAACAACGTGGTATTGTAGCTCGGACGGCCTTCTCTTTTAATGGTCTGTACTGAAAACCCTAGTTTGGAAAGGTCTATAAACATAACAAATGCATCTATAAACCGCACTTGATTATCGTGAGCTATAGTGTCTTCCAGACTGGAAATACGCATTTGGTTACGAGAAATTCCTGAGATATGTTGCATCCTTAAAAATACGAAATTTCCTGCTGTAAGAAAACTTTTTTGCTATATTTGATTCGAATACAAACGGAAGTTTTTTCACAGACTGACGTTATGGGCAAGCTTACAAAAAACAACATATGAAATACACTCTTTTATTTTTTATAATTCCTTTTTTTTCTTTTGCGCAAGTTGACACTGTAAAAGCTGTTGTGATAAAAGAAAATAAATCCAAAATTGACTCAATCGAAACAAAAACGTATACCGATTATGAAAACGGTTACTCAATTGAAAAACCAAAATGGCTCAAAATTAATCCTGAATTGCCTTCAAATCGATATGGTGGAACTATTCCAGCCGTAGAAGGAATTGAGAATGCAATTATGATAACTGCCTTAAAAAAGAATCGTTACGAAAATTTTAATGATTTCGTGCGAATCTTTATAACAGGGAATAAATTCGGACAACCTACTCTATTTAACGACCAATTTATTTTTTATGGTAGAAATGAAAAAGACTTTAAAAAAATAAAACACGGAGTAGCTTCACGTTTATTCTATATGTACAAAAATAAAATATATCATAATCAGTTTGTTCTACTTGAAACCTCAAGTTCATATTTATTTGTACATTTTAGTTCAACACCTGAAACTTACGATATAAACATAAAGAAGTTTAATGAGTTTTTGAAAGGACTAACCGTAGAATAAAGCCTGCCCATAACAGCTAGAGTTTCGTTGCGTGCGTAGCACGAACAATGAAACTTGTGTTGAACGGAACCGCTGTGATTCCGCAACTATGGAGTTATCGTAAAAGAGATTTGTAATTTTTCAAGAGGATTTAGTGTCCTCTTTTTTTGTGGAATGGTTTGGCTTGGTTTTTTTCGTGTTTTCCTTCACTTTTGGACATAACTTCCCTTACCCGTAAAATTAGTTTTCACAGGCACGCGAATTTTGGCTACCGCCAAGATACCAAGGTGGTGGACCACGCTGGTCAAAAACCGCTATTCGGTGCAAGTTGCCTGTTTTGCAACAGGGACATTTTGGCAAAAAAGGTTTTTTTTCTGCTTTTTCCAGTACTTTCACTTGCAGTTTTACCACTCTTGTGCTCGTTTGCAACGAGTACCTACATAAATTAAAAAAGTAAATCGTAGCGTTTGTAACGCGGCTACCAAAACAAAATATTATTATACATTTTATGTAGGCAATCTATCTAAAAAGCCGCGTTACAAACGCTTTATTTAGTTTTCACAAGTAAAATAGATACTCGTTGCAAACGAGCACCAGATTGAGTAAACGTTGCGATAACTTATGCTTTTTTTACAAATATCACAACTGAAGCTTAAATAATTCATCCAACAATTCCATTTCTTCTTCAGGCAGTAACTGCAAAGCAATTTCAAGTAATGTCATTACATTAACATCCGTGTTTACGGTATGACTTGATAAACTTGGCATATCATGATGAAGCAAAAAAATACTTGCTTTTAGCAAATCTGAAACCATTAAGTTTAATTGGTTATAACCGGATACTTTTAGTTTTACGTCAAACGAATTATTGGTGTTATTGTGTGATTTTAGCTTTTTAAACTTTTTCGACGTGTACATTGATTGAAGAAATTCTGCTATTTGTTCTTTATGTTGTATTTCCATGACTTAAGTTGGATTTGTTTATCTATTCCAAATCAAAAATACAAAAAAAATCAGTCACATACAACCGAATGCATACATTCACTTAAAAACAATCGATTACTTGTAATTTCATCACATGAAAAGAACAAGAAAAAGTGAGGTTCCAGAAGTTGTAAAGCAATTAGGAATCAAAATAAAAACAATAATTCAAGACAAACAATTAAAGCAAAGAGAGGTTGCTCATGATGCAGAAATGGATGTTGAAACTTTAAGAAAATACATTAAAGGTACTCAGGAAATGAAAATAAGTACCTTATTCAAAATCGCTAGATCTTTAAAAATAGAACCAAGTGATTTAATTAAAGACTTATAAAATCAATATTTAATTTCTAAAACAATATAAATGGATTATTCAGTTTTGGGTTTATTGATAGTTTTGGGTGTGATAGCATTTGTATGGTTATTACCAATATTAAGTATTCTTTTCTCCCGTAAAACTACTGGTGGAGAAAAATTAGCTTGGATTTTGGCTGTACTTTTTATATCATGGTTTGCCTGGATTTTTTATTTATTACTTGCACCTATTAAAAAGAAATAAAACATAATAAACCTTTGACAAACAAAGACTCATACAATAAAATTATTGACAACTGGATCAAGGCCAGTAACAATGCTATTGTAAACAAACCCATCATTGATTTTGCTGACCACGTAAATTCAAAAGGAACTATTTTAGACATTGGCTGTGGAACCGGAATGCCAATAGCCAAATATCTTTCTGATCGTAATTTTTCCGTAACAGGCATAGATCAATCAGCTAAAATGATCGAAACAGCCCAATCTCAAGGAATTAAAAATACCGATTTTTATCTCGCCGATTTTTTTGATTTTGAATCAGATGAAAAGTTTGACGGAATTATCGCCTGGGATTCTCTTTTTCATTTTCCAAAAGACCGGCAAGAACACATTTATAGAAAAGTATATAACTTATTAGCACCTGGAGGTTATTTCCTTTTTACACACGGAAAAGTAGAAGACGAACACATTGATAGCATGTTTGGAGAACCGTTTTATTACAGCTGTCTCTCTAAAGATTTTGTTCTCGACTTAATGAAGGAACTAGGTTTTGAAATACTATTTTCAATTGAAAATTTTATTGAAGAAAAAGATCAGCGGGACTGGGTTGTACTCGCAAGAAAAAAGTAAAATTTAAAATCAATTCGCACCAATCGCTAACGTATTATAAATCAATATTTCAAAAAAAATTATTTTTAATTATTCTAAATAAATTTTGTCCTTACCTAATAAGTATCTATTTTTGCCTCGCTATTTTTAATTAATCTGAATAATAATGAAGCATAAAATTTTACTTTCCACAGCAATTCTTTTTTCTGTTGTCACTTTCGCACAAGAGGTAAAAAAAGACACGATCAATTCTTTACATGAAGTTGAAGTCACCTCTAAATCTAAATACAAAAGAGAAAAAAGTACTACTGTATCGAAAATGCCATTAAAAGACATGGAAAATTCGCAGGTAGTGACATCCATTACTGCAGGAATGTTAAAAGATCAGGTAAACATATCTTTTGATGATGCACTTAGTAACGCAACAGGTGTTACAAAACTTTGGGAATCTACCGGTCGTGGTACTGATGGAGGCGGTTATTATGGCACAAGAGGTTTTTCTGTTCAGCCTGGTTTAAAAAACGGATTGCCAAATGTAGGCAACGGAACTCCGGATCCTGCAAATGTTGAAACAATTGAAGTTATTAAAGGACCATCAGGGGCATTATACGGCGGCGCTTTGACTTCACATGGTGGTTTAATCAACATTAATACAAAACAGCCTTTTGACCGCACAAAAACCGAGGTTGGCTATACTTTCGGATCCTTTAATACACACCGGGCAACTGTCGATCATAATCAGGTACTGACTAGCGATAACAAAACTGCTTTTCGCATCAACGCTGCTTATACCAATAAAGAATCATTTCAGGATTATGGTTTCTCAAAATCATTTTTTGTAGCCCCTTCCCTATTGTGGACGATCAATGATAAGTTATCATTTCTGGTTAATGCAGAAATTATGAATTCTAAAGGTACAAATCCTACCATGCTTTTTGTGGACAGAGCTTCTCCTGTTCGTGCCAATACAGTTGAGAAAACTGGTTATGACCCTAACAGATCTTATACAAGCAATGATTTGACTTTAGAAAATCCGTATTACAATCTTCAGGCAACGATGAATTATAAGTTTAATAGTCAATGGTCTTCTAAAACATCATTCTCAAATTATACTTCTTATTCTAAAGGATATTATACCTATTTGTATGAAGGTACAACAGCAATTGAACAAATGCTTGCTCCTGCATTTGGTGGTAACCTTACAGTAGATGGTGCCATTTATTCCCGCTCGGTAAGCAAGCAAAATACCAGAAATAAAGGGCTTGACGTACAGCAGAACTTTTTAGGCGATTTTAAAATCAATGATAATCTAAGCAACAAATTATTAATTGGAGGCGATTATTATCATGAAAAAATCATTACCAATAACAGTTCATACGGAAATCAGGGTTTTATTCACGTAGGTGGAACAAATAATGTTCAGTTTCAGGCTTTACTTCCTTATCTGCACGCCGCTTACGGAAGTCCAATGAAATTGAATGCACAAGGAGACGACTCAGGTGATTTAACAGAAAGTGGTGCCGATCAGGTAATTACCGCCCAACCGGAAACGAATGCTACATTAGACAATTACAGTGTTTATATCTCAGATGTTTTCAATATTTCTGACCGATTGTTTATTAATGCTGCAATACGTTTTGATGTTTACGAATCGAAATACAATACAGTAGGCAGTGATAATTTCAACAAAAACTTTTCGAGTTGGTCACCAAAATTTGGTTTGGTTTTTCAACCAGTTAAAGAAAGGGTTTCTCTTTTTGCTAATTATCAAAATGGTTTTGGCCGTCCTCAGCAAGTTGCTGATTATAATGCCGGGGTGGCAACAAATTATTTCGCAAAGCCAGAACAGTCTATTCAGTACGAAGGCGGTGTAAAAGTAGATTTCTTTGATGGTAAACTTAGCGGAACTTTAAGCTATTTTGACATTACAGTTAACGACAAAACCATTTTCGTAGGAGATTACACAGATGGATTTATTACACAAGACGGAAAACAGCGTAACACAGGTTTTGAAGCTCAGTTTTTATTTGTCCCTCTAAAAGGCTGGAACATTACTGCAGGATACTCTTATATTGAAAGCAAATTAAAAGAAGGAAATACGGATTTTGTTGGTTTACGTCCTGAAGATGCGGGTCCACGCAACGTTGCTAATTTATGGACAAGTTATAAGTTTACTGATAATTTTGTACAAGGTTTAGGTTTTGGTTTTGGAGCCAATTACGGAAGTGAATATGCAACTTTAAGCAGAAATGTTGCAGGAAAGTTTTATCTGCCGGAATATTTAGTATTAGGCGCCACAGCGTTTTATGATGCGAAACATTTCAGACTTGCCGTTAAAGTTGATAACTTAACCAATGAAGAATATTACAAAGGATGGTCTACAATCAACCCGCAAAATCCAAGAAGCGTTTTAGGTTCAGTATCTTTCAATTTTTGATACATATTATTTTTTGTTTTTTTTACTCCTCATGAAAATGGGGAGTTTTTTGTTTAAACCGTGGCTAAATCGACGAGACTAAATCAGCAAGTACTAAAAAAAAACATCCCGTTTTACGGGATGTTTCAATTACTAATATGCTAAACAAGTTTCATTTCTTCTACTTTCAGTATTTCTAGTTTCAAATCTCCTTTCCTGGAAGGCCATTCTATAAGTTTTCCTACCTTATAACCAGCGATTGCAATACCTTCCTCAGAAAGTATTGAAATTTTGTTTTTATTTACTTTAGATTTATCAGGAGCAACAAAAATTACTGTTCTTTCTTCGTTCTTTATATGATCTTTGTAAGTTACTTTGCGGTTTATAGAAACGACATCCGAAGGCAGATCGCGCCTTAACACTTGTGATGCTTTTTTAAGCTCAGCATGTAATAATTCTTCTTCTTTTGCTGTTACCTTCTTTCTTCGCACATGATCTTTAATCAAATCATATAATCCTGTTGTTAAAATGATATTTTGTGACATAATTTTCTTCTTTAGTTCACTTTAAATAAGAATGATACAAAACTCTTCATTGAATATATTGAAGCCTTAAACTTCAGATTCAATGATTATCATAATTCTTAAAATGAAAATTAAATAAACGAGCTATCTAAGTTAAAAATGATCCCTGCCCAGAGTTATGACAGGGCTTAATAAATAAACTCTTTTGAATTTTTTAAGAAAGTGTCATCATGCAAATATAATAATGGATGTATAATGCACATCAAGCGATTATTTATAAAATAAAAATTTGAAATCTTCATTATTACATTTGATTTATAAGATTTATAAAGTTACTGATTATAATTGGAAATAAAAAATAGTCAAGTTGTTACTCTTACCAGACGATGATTATACTGATTAATTTCTGACGCTAAACTTTAATTCTTAAAAAAAAACTCAGTTATCTGAAAAATCTTTCTAAACTAATCACAACATATTTTTTTAATTTATTTCTATGGTTTGATACCTAAATACAGCTGTTTCAAGACATTTTTTCAGACGTAAGTTCCATAATTGGTTAGTTTCAGGTCTTTAAAAGAGACTCGCAATAAATTAACTAAGAAATCCAATTATGAAAACTACCAGAAACCTATTACTTTTAATTACGCTAACTTCATTGTTAGCCTGTAAAAAGGATGCAAAAGAAGAAAAAGCTACTTACACAGCTGTAAAAAATAGCGTTGCTGCTTCCGAGTGTTTAGCTCCTGCTAATTGGTTTACAATCGTAAACAACACCCGCCAGACTCCTCCGCCAAATGAAGGGCCGACAAGCGTATTTGCCAACAATGCAACAGTAACTAATTGTGACTTTCATCAATGGTCATGGCAAAAATTTCTTTGGCTTACAAATGAGGTAAATGGGGTTCCATTCTTTATGACTAATATGATTCAGGTAAATGCGGCTGGGCAGAAATTAGATCCAAGTAATGGAATCGTTTTAACAGATACTGCCCAGGCAAGCTCTACTACTGATATTTTAAAAACTCCTGCTGTTCCAAAATCAGCTACAGTTTATTATTCTATATTCATGGATAATCTTCTTTACTCAACCATGCTAAAATATGGCCCTATAGCAAAAAATGACCCATCAAAAATTAAAGAAATGACGTTTCCTGTAGGTTCATTAGAACTAAAAACATCCTGGATTGATGCCAGTATTCTCAAAGACCCTTCTTCTTATTTTGTTACCCAGGGAGTAATTAATGGCGTAAAAACAAAAGTGGCCCTTTTAGGAATGCATGTAGTAGGAGTTGTAGAAAACCATCCAGAATTTGTATGGGCCACATTCGAACACGAAAATCTTGCCCCTGCTTACGACTGGTCAAAAGCTACACCAACATCCGATGCTCCGGTAACCAGTACAGTTGACTATCCGTTTTTTAATAAAAACAGCACAGCAACAGTTAAGAATATAACTTCAGGAAATGGAATTTATACTGATGTTTTTTCACTTTATAAATATGGTGTACCAGTTGAAAAAGCGATGAAAGGTTCTTTTAATGTCCAGCTTTTTATGAAAACAAGTCAAAATGGTTCAGAGAATTTAAATAATATTCGAACTATTAATCAAAGCGTTAAGTCACAGCTGCAGGGAATTTGGAATAATTATTTTTATAATGGCTCAATATGGATTAATACAGCCGGTTACAATACCCCTCAGCAACAGGCGGCATTATTAAATTCTTTAAGCTATAATCTTTCAAATTCAGAACCCGGAAAATTGACAAGAGGCTCTGTTGCTGCTTACAATATTACTATGGAAACTTATGTTCAGGCAGGATTTTCTCCAACTTCCATACATCAGACTTCAGTAAATGACCTTGTTAACTGTTTCTCCTGCCATAACACCTATTACAATACTAACAATGTTTCGCCGCTTTATTTTAGCCATGTTTTTACAGGATATGTACAAAACCTACAGGGTTTAAACAGAAAACAAATCAAACAGGAACATGTTAAGGAAATTGTGAGAGAGTTTAATTTGCGTTTAAAATTAAAAACCAAGTAACCCCATCTTACTTTAAAAGAATATTAAAAAATTATAAATGCAAAACCACAGACAGAAGTCTGTGGTTTTTATGCTTTAAACATAATCTCAATAACTAAAAAACAAACCATTTTTTCGATGTTTATTTTCAAAAATTGCAATAATAAGCCAGGCCTTACCCGACTTGTTAATACAGCTGTAATAGAAACAAGTGAAAAAAACAATTGATAATTTAAAAATAAGTGTCAAAATATTTTCTTTAATTGATATATCAATTATATTTGTATCAAATATTTTATTTATGAAAAATAATAAAACAGTAACAGTTCTTTATACTGTTGAACAAACCATAAAAGAATACAGAAAAATAGCACAGAAAAATATAAGCAAGGTAATAAATGATATTACCGTTGATCAATGTTTATTATTGATTTTTCTTAACAATAATTCTAGTCTCTCTCAAAAAGAAATTGCAGAATTAATTTTTAAAGACAATGCTTCTGTTACCCGAATAATTGAATTAATGGTAAAAAAAGATTATTTAATCAGAAATATAAATCCTTTAGACAGAAGGAAGTTTAATCTGGAAATAACTTCTAAAGGAAAGAAAACCATAGAGCTTTTAACACCAATCATAAACCAAAACAGACAAACTGCACTGCAAGGATTATCAAACGATGAAATTGAATTATTAGATAAATTACTAACTAAAATAATTACTAATTGTAAAAAATAGAATGAAAAAATTTAACCCACTAAAGAAATCATTACAAACTTTTATATTTCTGCTTTTTACATCACTATTTTTTGGTCAAAAGAATGTATCAGCTAACCTGACAAAATATATGCAGGCACAAGTTGACATTAATCAATTTAGCGGAACAGTATTAATATCAAAAAATGATACCATTTTACTTAAGAAAGCCTATGGTTTAGCTGATTACGAATGGAATATCAAAAACACTACAGATACAAAATTCAGTTTGGCTTCTGTAACCAAACAATTTACAGCCGCTGCAATTTTACAACTGGCAGACAAAAAAAAATTATCACTTACTGATAAATTAAATAAGTTTTTCCCGGACTTTCCAAAAGGAGACAGTATATCAATTCATATGTTACTTTGCCATATGTCAGGATTACAAATGGATTATGATGAATTATATTTAAGCAAAGTAGCAATAAAACAGGAAGAAGTAAAAAGGCATGTAATACTAAAAGATATTATTACGCAGGATGATGCATTAAAGCATATTGAAAAAAAAACACTTTTGTTTTCACCCGGTACTAATACATCTTACAGTAATATAGGTTACTATTTACTTGCTCGTATTATTGAAAAATTATCAAATACAACTTATGCTAATTATTTAAAAGTGAACATTTTTGAGAAATGTAAAATGAATAATTCAGGCGTAATCACTAACGATGAATTAATATCTGGTAAAGCAAGAAATTATATCCGGTCAGAAAATAAATATTTGAACAATCCTTATATTAACTGGGAATTTAACATCGGACATGATGGAATTTATTCTACTGTTGAAGACCTGGCATTGTGGGACAAAGCCCTTTATGGAACAGAAATTTTATCAACAGAGATGAAGAAGCTTATGTTTACTTCTTATAATGAACAAAATTGGGGATATGGTTTTATGATAAATCCTTTTTATAACCACGGACATCAGCTAATTGCTCATGATGGCGGTTTTTTTGGAGCCATGACTTCTCTAAATCGGTTTACAAATGACAATGTATTTATAACTGTTTTATCTAATAACCAATCATTATCACATATCATTGCTTATGGACTATCAGGGATTATATTTCAAAAAGATGTAGAAATTCCGTATAAACATTATCAAACTAAAATAGATACTTCACTATATGACAAATATAAAGGTAAGTACGGCAACAATATTGAAATACTAAAAATTGACAACAAACTTTATTATAACAGTGTAGAAACAGAAATTATACCGGAATCCAAAACGAAATTTTTCAGAGCAGACAATAATGACAGAACAATTGAATTTATTGATGAAAAATCAGAAAATTATAACGCTGTAATTATAACAAACGGAGGAGTAAAAGAAATTGTTAGAAGAAGTATTCCCTAAAAAGCACAAACGGATAAATCATTTTTTTAATAGTTAAACAACGAATAAAAACAAAAAAGCTCCTGGAAGTAAATCTTGCCACTTTTTTATTTATAAAGGTACTTAATGAACTTGCATCAATATTTTGTAATAAATTTGACTTTCGTATAACAACGAATACAACATGAAATATGAACAAAGACTTCTACTACAAAGCTATAGCCCCAGACGAACCACTTCTTGATTTTGTAGAAAACATTGGGATGTTTCATAACAAGTCAGACAACCCCATGGAAGTAGTCTTACTGCCAGACGGAAGAATTGATTTGTTTTTTATGCAATCTGAATCTAATGCATTTCAAATTGCACTTATTGGTCTTGAAAATGTACCGGAACAACAAATTATTCCGGCAAAAACACTTGCTTTTAAAATTAGTTTTAAACCTTTGGGAGTGGAATATCTTTTACAGACTTCTATTGCTGATATTTTAAACAGTGCCAAAATTTTACCAGAAAACTTTTGGGGTATTACCAATGAAGATCTGAAAAATTTTGATGCCTTTCACAATAAAATAGCCAGAAAACTAAAAGAACTGTTACCTAAAGAAACAGATGAAAGAAAGCGCAAACTTTTTAAAATGGTTTACGCATCAAACGGCGAAGTAAAAATAAAAGAACTTTCAGAAAAAATATCCTGGGGCAGCAGGGAAATCAATCGTTATTTTAACAAGCAATTCGGTCTTTCATTAAACGCCTTCTGCAAAATTTTGCGTTTCAAAGCATCATTGGAACATATTGCTAAGGGGAAACTATTCCCAGAATTAAACTTTACAGATCAAACTCACTTTATAAAAGAAATAAAGAAATTTTCAGGTGTAGTTCCCCGTGAATTATTAAAAAATAAAGATGACCGATTTATACTATTATCTGTTCTGAAACAGCAATAATTTTGTCCTGTATTAATTTTAAACAGGACAGAAATGCTACTAGAAAATAAAAAAGTCGCTATTATTGGCGGCGGTCCGGGCGGACTTACCTTAGCCAGACTTTTACAACTTCAAAATGTAAACGTAAAAGTGTATGAACGGGATGTGAATAAAGATGCACGTGTACAAGGTGCACCGCTGGATTTACATGACGAATCAGGTTTAGCTGCAATCCATAAAGCCGGCTTATTTAATGAATTTATAAATAATTTTCTGCCCGGAGCTGATAAAACCCTGATTACAGATGAAAATGGCACGATATTTTTCAGTGATCACGAAACAAATATTGAAAAGGATTTTGGCAACGAACATTTTCGCCCTGAAATAGACCGGGGTGCTTTGAGAAAAATTTTACTCGAATCTTTACAGCCCAAAACTGTTATCTGGGATAGTCATTTCGTCTCAATGGATAAGCAAAATGATGGCTGGCTAATTCATTTCAAAAACGGAAATTCTGTTTATGCAGATCTTGTGATTGGTAGTGATGGCGCCAATTCTAAAATTCGCCCGTACATTACAGATATCAAACCATTCTATTCAGGCATAACGATGCTTGAAGGCACAATTTATGATTCGGAAAAGTCTGTACCGGTTATTCATAAAATTTTAAATGGCGGAAAAATAATGGCTTTTGGGAATGAAAAAAATATTTTAATGGGGCAAAAAGGAGACGACGCTATTGGATTTTATGCAAGTTTCAGGGCAGCTGAAAACTGGGCTTTTAACAACGGTTTGGACTACACTGATAAAACACAAATCTTAAATTGGTTCAAAAACAGTTATCCTGAATGGAGCAATACCTGGTACGAACTATTCGAAAACGCATCTGTACCTTTCATCCCCCGTCTTATCAATTGTATGCCCTTAGACCAAACCTGGAAAACCCTGCCAAACGTCACAATCATTGGAGATGCTGCACATGTTATGCCTCCATTTGCCGGAGAAGGTGCTAATATGGCCATGCTTGATGCTTTGGAATTAAGTGAATATTTAACTTCTGATGATTATACTACAATAGTAGAAGCTATTTCTTTTTATGAAATAAACATGCGTAAAAGAGCATCAAAAGCAGCACAGGAATCACTTGAAAATGGGGAAAAAATGCATTCTGAAAATTCTCTAAAAACAATGTTGGCTTTTTTTAGTGTAGAATAAAAAACTATTTTTTACACCTTCATAACTTGGTTACGGAAAATCAGTGATTAATTAAGAAGAAAAATATTTCATAATCATAGTGAAAAAATTCCTACTTTGCAAAAACTTTTACAATAGAAATATACAACATATCCAAAAGGATGTTCATCTACGATATTTTAAAAATGTTAATCCAGTGTTTAAAAAATAAAAAGAAACCTATGAAACTATTCATTTCCACCTTATTTCTGCTTTGTAATCTTACTCTGTTTGCACAATCAAATCAATTCACTGGTGATTACACCCGTTCACTTAGCGAACAAGGAAAGCATACAATCGAATATAAATTGACTTTAAATCAGGATGGAACATTTGTATTTCATTCCTATAAGAAAATGCAAGGCGCAACCCCACCAGAAGTAAACAAATACGGTAAAGGAAAATGGAGTGTAAAAGATAACCTTATTTCTTTTACAGCAAACAAGCCAGAAGATTTAGATGATACATATACTTTGGATTTTAATAAGTCAACAGCACGATTCATAACCAAAAATCCCAGAGATAAAAGCGACAAAGTAGTTAAGACTAAACTTCAGTTTTTAGAATCTGAAATTTTCTGGATGGAAAGAATTGACCTTTTCAAAATATAATTCAGATTACCTATTTTACCCCGGCCGATACAGATAGTATCTCAAAACCTTAGTGGCTTTTTTGTAAAAAATCCTTAATTTCGCTTTCCAATAAAAGAGAAAATGAAGGTCTGTATTGCTGAGAAACCTAGTGTAGCACGAGAAATTGCCTCCGTTCTGGGAGCCAATAATAAACATGATGGCTATTACGAAGGTAACGGTTACGCTGTGACTTACACTTTTGGACATTTATGCACCTTAAAAGAACCCAATGATTACAAGCCTCACTGGAAAAGCTGGGATCTCAATAACCTTCCAATGCTACCTGAAAAATTCGAAACAAAAGTAGTTCAGAATTCGGGTATCGAAAAACAATTTAAAATCATAAAAAGTTTATTCGACAAAGCCGAAGTGGTCATCAACTGCGGTGATGCCGGCCAGGAAGGAGAACTCATTCAGCGCTGGGTGATGAACGAAGCGCACTACAAAGGTGAGGTACAGCGTTTGTGGATATCGTCCCTAACTACCGAAGCCATAAAAGAAGGTTTTGAAAACCTAAAACCTTCAGCCAATTACGATAATTTATTCTACGCCGGATTTTCCAGAGCAATTGGTGACTGGTTGTTAGGCATGAATGCCACACGTTTGTACACGGTAAAACATGGAGGGTATAAACAGGTCTTATCCATTGGGCGTGTGCAGACACCAACTTTGGCAATGGTGGTTGACCGGTTTAAGGAAATCGAAAACTTCAGGCCTCAGCCCTATTGGGAATTGCAGACTTTATACCGTGAAACGCTTTTTAGTTATGAAGAAGGACGTTTCCTAAAAAAAGAAGACGGAGAAATTCTGGCAGAAAAAGTCAAAGAAAGCGAATTCGAAATTGTTTCTGTTGATAAAAAGAACGGAAATGAATATGCTCCGAAACTATTTGACCTAACAGGTTTACAGGTTTATTGCAATCAAAAGTTTGGGTTTTCGGCAGATGAAACGCTTAAAATCGCACAAACTTTATATGAGCAGAAAGTAATCACGTACCCCAGGGTTGATACCACTTTTTTACCCGGTGATATTTATCCGAAAGTACCCGGAATCCTGGAAAAACTAACCCGTTATGCGGAATTGACTCAGCCTGTTTTAGAAAAGAAAATCAAGAAATCGCCAAAGGTCTTCAACGATAAAAAAGTAACAGATCACCATGCGATTATCCCAACCGGAATCGAGATCAATCTGCCCTATAACCAGCAGCAGGTTTATGATATTATTACAAAACGTTTTATTGCTGTTTTTTATGATGATTGTCTGGTTGCTAATACAACCGTTATCGGAAAAGCAGCAGATGTAACCTTTAAGGCAACGGGAAAACAGATTCTCAAAAAAGGTTTTCGGGTGGTTTTTGAAGATCCGAATGCTAAAGAAAAAGAACCAGATTTACTGCCGAATTTTGTTGTGGGTGAAAAAGGGCCACATGAACCCTCATTCCTGCAAAAAGAAACCAAACCGCCCAATCAGTTTACAGAAGCAACTTTATTACGTGCCATGGAAACGGCCGGAAAACAAGTTGATGACGAAGATTTGCGTGAGTTAATGAAAGAAAACGGTATCGGTCGACCATCAACACGTGCCAATATTATCGAAACGCTTTTCAAACGTCAGTATATCGTTCGAAACAAAAAACAGGTATTACCAACACCAACCGGAATACAGCTTATTGAAACGATTCAGAATGAACTAATCAAATCAGCCGAATTGACTGGTTCCTGGGAAAAGCAGCTTAAAGACATTGAAAGGGGAACTTTTACAGCAGGAGCTTTTATTAAGAACATGAAACGCATGGTAGAAGCTTTGGTAAACGAAGTCAGGAGCGAAACCAGACATGCTAATATTTCGCATGCTGCAACAATTCAGTTACCTGTTGTTAAAGCCGAAAAAGAAAAAAAGAAAGCTTCCGGAATTACAGCAGAAACTTGTCCGAAATGTCAAAAGGGAACTATTTTAAAAGGAAAGACAGCTTTTGGATGCAGTGCATACAAATCGGGTTGCGACTTTGTACTGCCTTTTGTTTTTCATGATAAAAAAATTACGGAAAGTCAATATATACGATTGGTTCAAAAAGGTTCAACTGTCAACATAAAAGGCTTTAAATTAGAAGCTGAAACAGTTGAAGGCTTAATTCGTTTTGAAGAAAATTACAAACTGAAGCTAGAGCCAAAGAAAACTAATAAAAAAACCGACACAAAAGAAAATTCGGATTCCTTAGCCTGTCCAAAATGTAAAAAAGGAACAATTTTAAAAGGTAAAACCGCTTACGGCTGTGCAGAATATAAATCGGGTTGTGATTTTAAAGTAACTTTTGATGAAGTGAGAGCAAAACTAAAAGATCAAAAACCGACAAAGGAATTAGTTTACGAGATTTTAAGGGCAAACGTTTAATTTTTTTTGCAGCGAATTTCACTAATCCCTACTAATTTTAAAAATCGCTTCACGCAGATTCGGCAGATTGAGCAGATTTATTTTGATCTTAAAATTAAAAAAAGTGTAAGATTCACTTAAATCTTTTAAAATCTGAGTGAAACAAAAAATCTCTTTAATCCGTAGTAAATATTTAAAATAATTCGAGAAAATTCGTGAGATTCGTAGCGAACACTTTTTTTTCCTACTTTAGTACCTGTTTACAAACCAAAACTCAAAAATATGCTTCAGAAAATTACTCTTATCGCATTTATAATAGCTTTCGTTTCCTGCCAGAAGAAAGAAAGCATCGAAAAAGACAAAATCAAAAAAGCGGACTGGCTTATCGGAAACTGGGAAAACAAAAATCCAGATGGGGTTTTAACCGAAAACTGGGAAAAAGTAAACGACAGTACTTTTTCTGCTACTTCTTATTTTATTAAAGGAAAAGATACTTTGCATTTTGAAAGTATCATTTTAGCTCAATTAGGTGAAACACTCACTTATAAAGCAACTGTAAAAGGTCAAAATGAAAACAAACCGGTCTTCTTCCCTTCTACTTTGGAATCAGACAAACAATTGGTTTTCGAAAATCCGAAACACGATTACCCTCAAAAAATTACTTATACAAAAGGTGCTAATAATACCTTGACTGCTGAGATTTCCGGGAAATTGAATGGGAAGCAGACAACGGAAAGGTTTATTATGACGAAGAAGTAGACTCTAATCCTAAATTTTATTTAGGCAGTAGAAAAAATAATGAGAAGAAAATTTATTATTGGAAAATTAGAAGTTAGAAAACTAATTCTTTCAGATTTACTATACCTGTTTTTATATATAATTGCAATATTCTATTATATATATATCATTAAATACAAACCAGAAGATAAATTTGCTTCTTCATTTATAATTTCTTGGATCATTGGCTTATTAACTATTTCTTCTCCTTTCGGATTAAGGTTTAGAAATATTTATTTTTCAATAATCTGGCTGCTATTATCAATTGCATTTTTGATTAACGCTACTTTTATAGCAATAATCCCATTATTAACTTTCCTTCAATATCATATAATTAGATTAATATTTTGGAAAATACACCGAAGAGAGTTTATTCCATATGAACTTGGAAGAGGGGCAATGTTTAGATACAAAAGTTATTTTGAGCAAAAAAGCGGGGATATTAAAGATAAACGTTTTACAAAAATTCTTCTATCGACTGGAATTCTAATAATCTTTTTCTGTTTAATATTTGTTATCGAAAATTGAGATAACAAACAACAATCAGATAACAAATATTTATCTCATTTAAACTCTAAAAATATTTCAAAATATATTGATATGATCAAATAAACCAATTAAAATCCGTTGCTACAATATTTATTTCTAAGTAATTTTTAAGCTCTTTGTGCTTGCTTAAATCTTTATGTCTTAGTTATAGAAAGGATCCAATAGAAAAAACCAGAATCTTAGCACCTTAGAAACTCTCAAAAAACCTACTCATTCTCCCCTATCTTATTCACCATAAAAATCATCAGAATACCCAAAAGCGCGATAACTAAAAACGCCCATTTCATGCTTAAATATTCAGAGATAAATCCTACCATTGGCGGAACCAGTAAAAAGCCAAGATAACCAATTGTAGATATAGAAGTTATGGCCGTACCACTGTTTAATTTTGATGACCTTCCTGCTATACTAAAAACAAGAGGTACTACACAGGAAACCCCAAAACCAATCAAAACATAACCAAAGATGGTTGGATAAGGATAAGGAAGGATAAAACAAATGGCAAAACCTGCCGTAATTAATATACCACTATAAAGCAGAATTTTTTTAATCCCAAATTTCGTTACACCGTAATCTCCAAATATTCGTCCTAAAGTCACCGCTGTTGCAAAAAATACAAATGCTGCACTGGTTAATTTTGGGGATGTCTTCAATATATTTTCAAAATAAATACCGCTCCAGTCATACATCGTATTTTCGCAAGCCATTGAAACGAAACAAATTACAGCAAATTTTATTAGATTTTTTTCCGGCATTGCAAAAAACTTCTTCTTAACAGGAACCGGCTCATTATGAATACTTAGCGGATAAAAACAAGCCGTTAGCGCCAGCATAAAAACACTTACGCCTAGTAAATGATGAGAAGGAGCAATATGCTGTGTAACCATAACATACCCTAAGCCTGCTCCCGAAAAAACGGCAATACTCCAAACCGCATGAAAACGGGTAATAATTGATTTTGGATATAATTTCTGCACCTCAAGCGATTGTGCGTTAATCGATAAATTAAAAATATTACGTGAAGCCCCGAAAATTAAAAGTACTATAACCAATTGCCATACAAAAGCCACTAAGCCGGGTAAAGACAATACAATATTAAACATAATAGCTCCCAAAAGCATAATATACCGGCTGCTGTGTTTGTTTAATAATTTTCCGGTAAAAGGCATTGTTAGCATTAAGCCAATCGGAAATGCAAACAAAACAGCTCCAAACTGAGCTTCAGATAAATGTAGTTGCGCCTGAATGTGCGGAATTCTTGATACCCATGAAGAATATCCAAAACCTGAAAGGAAAAAAAAGACAGTATTCGCTATACGATAGCCTCGCGGAGTATTTTGTATGTTTTTAAAGAAAGGTAAAATCATGAAGTCATTTTTCAGACTGCAAAATTAAGTTATTTTAAACCAACATCACTCCTTTTATCCTTTCTTAAAAAAGAATTGTACAGTTATTAAAATAAATATTTAAAAATCAAAATTTTAGAAATTTATACCTCCATATTTTTCACTTTTATAATATATCCAATTAAAATTATATTTATTTATTCTAAATAAAACTTGTTAAAAAGATATTAATTTTTACTTTTGCACTGTTTTTATTAATTCTAAATAAAAACAATTCCTAATCAAATTTATAATTATAATGAAGTATCTAAAAAAGAAAACTTTACCCTTTCTACTCTCAATCGGTATGCTATTTTCAGCAATTAGTATGTTTTCACAACAAAACCACGGAAAAATAAAAGGAATAATTACGACCTCCGATGGAGCCGCTGCTGAGGATGTTAATATCATCCTTAAAAAAACAAAATATAGTGCCTCTACTAACGAAGATGGCAGTTTTGAGTTTAACAGAGTGGTTGCAAATTCATATACATTACAAGTTTCGCTAACGGGCTATGAAACTTTAGAACAGGATGTAAATGTTTCTGAAAATGAAACGACTACCATTAATTTACAATTAAAAATATCCAATAAGGAACTACAGGAAGTTGTAATAAGTGGTAAAAAAAGTATATTATCGAAAAAAACAGATTACGTTGCCAGAATGCCGCTTTCTAATCTTGAAAACCCTCAGGTATACAGTGTCATTCATAAGGAGCTTTTACAGGAGCAAGTAGCCGTAAACATTGAAAGTGCTATAAGAAACAGTGCCGGTGCTGTACCAGTAAGTTACCCTTCGGGCGGAATTGGCATCGGATTCAGAGGTTTTACTGTTGGTGTTAATGCCAGAAATGGTATGGAAACAGTTACTGGACGTTCTTCTATTGATCTTTCAAACGTAGAGCGAATTGAGGTCATGAAAGGACCTTCCGGAACTTTATTTGGTTCATCTGTATCTTCTTTTGGTGGTGTTGTAAATCTGGTAACGAAGAAACCTTTTGAAACTACAGCCAGTGAAGTAACTTATACGGGAGGAAGTTTTGGCCTAAACCGTCTTACAGCCGATGTAAATACGCCTTTAAACAAAGAAAAAACAGTATTATTTAGAATTAACCTTGCTGTAAATAACGAAAAAAGCTTTCTTGACTATGGCTTCAACAAATCACTGGCTGTAGCCCCAAGTCTTACTTTTAAAGCAAATGAAAAACTTACATTCAATTTTGATGCAGAATTATATAATTCGAACAATACACGACGGACGTATAACACTTATGAGGCAACTTCTGGTATAAACAATCCGGAACAACTAAAAATAGATTATAAAAAGTCTATGTTTCATGACGATAACGATGCAAAAACTTCGGCAACAAAAGTTTTTGCTCAGGCAGAATATAAAATTTCCGAAAAATGGAAATCGACTACTATATTCTCTTTCGCAGGTGAAGACGTAGAACGCAGTTATCAGAGTTATGCCAACTGGACTTCTCCAACCAACGCCTCCAGAAGAGTTGGACTTTGGGGGCCTATTTTTAATAATTATACCAATTTACAGGAAAATATCAATGGACAGTTTTCTACCTGGAGATTCAAACACAAATTTCTTGCAGGTATCAATTTAAGAAAATATGAATCTAACTTTTCAGGAGGAAGAACTGCAACAACCTATCTGGATAACATTGATGTAACTAGCAATTTTGCACCAATCAGAAGAAAAGCGGTAGATGCACTATTAACGCTGACTACATCTCCCGTTGGTGACCAGGAAACTTTTAGTGCATACGTATGTGATGTAATCAGCTTTACGGGTAGATTATCAGCAATGCTGAGTTTACGTTTTGATAATTTTAACCGTGACCAAGCCGGAACTGCAACTGCATTTCACCAAAATGCCCTGTCTCCTAAATTCGGATTGGTATATGAAATTGTTAAAGATCAGGTTTCTTTGTTTGCAAATTACATGAACGGATTCCAGAATTATGCTCCTGTAAATCAGCCTTCAACAAATGATATATTTGTATTAGATCCTGTATATGCCAATCAGTATGAGGGAGGTATAAAGGCAGAAACTTTCAATAAAAAACTGAGTTTTACAGCGAGCTATTATAACATTACAATAGATAATAGCACCAGAACACTTGAAAATGGAGATACAATGCAGGATGTAAAACAAGAAAGCAAAGGTGTAGATTTTGAATTAATCGCCAAACCTATAAACGGATTAAGTATTATTGCGGGATATGCATACAATGATAATCGGATCCTGAGGGCAACGAACCTAGCTCTTCAAGGAAACAAAGCTGCAAGTTCCCCTGAAAACGTTGTTAATTTTTGGACAACCTATACGCTACAAAATAAACTTCAGGGATTAGGTTTCGGCTTAGGAGCAAATTATGTAGATGACAATTATTTTACAGTGGATAATACTTTTTATATGCCTTCATACATGATTTACAATGCTACTGCATTTTATGATCAGCCGAACTGGAGAGTTGGTGTAAAACTAAATAATATAACCAATGAAAAATACTGGGATATTTGGGGCGCATCACAAGCGCCAACAAATGTTCTGGTAAGTTTATCTCTAAAATTTTAATAACAAAAAGCACCTTAATTACGTAAAAGAATTAAGGTGCTTTCAATAAAGTGGCGGTTTTTATTGAAACTGTTATAACATTAGTAAACATGACATTTAAAAACTTTATAAAAAAAGTACATTTATGGCTGGGATTGTCATCAGGGTTAATTGTGTTCATATTAGGTATTACGGGTTGTCTATATGTTTTTGAAGAAGAATTACGCCCTATCGTTCATGACTATTATTATTCAGACGAGGTAAAAGGCAAAAAACTGCCTGTTAGCCGGTTAATAGAAATTGCAAAAGAAGCCAACAAAAACAATCTAAAGCAGACACTTTCCGGATGTAAAATAATGAGTGATGATAAACGTACCGTAATGATCTGGTTTTTTGAAGAACTGGATGAAAATGCCATTTGGTACTGGAATCGTTATCAAAGTACTTACGTCTATTTAGATCCTTATTCCGGAAGTATAAAAAAACTTGAAGAATATAACTTTGAGTTTTTTGTTTTTGTCCGGATGCTGCACCAGACATTATGCCTTAACAGCAAAATAGGAGATCCAATTGTAGGAACGGCAACCATTATATTCATTATTTCATTGCTTACAGGATTGGTACTTTGGTGGCCAAAAAATAAAAGTGCAGCCAAACAAAGGTTCTGGTTTAGATGGAAAAACACCACTAAATGGAAACGTAAAAATTACGATTTGCATAATATTCTTGGTTACTACATATTGATTTTTGCTTTAATCATTGCCCTTACCGGATTAGTCTGGGCTTTTGAGTGCTACGACAAAGGAGTGCAATGGGTATTTAATGGCGGTAAAACTATTGAAAAGGAGTCAAAAGTTATCGAATCTGATACTCTTTATTACACCGAAAAAAAACCTGTTGATACGATTTACTTCTCCCTAAAACAATTGAGACCAGATGCGAAAAGCTATTTTATATTTATGCCTAAAGCAAAAGATTCAACAGGAACCATTAGGGCATTTATTAGACATGAGAGCCGCTTCGATGATGTATCTATACAATTTGATCAGTACACAGCGAAAAAACTTGAAACTATAACATATGAAGATAAAAGCAATGGTGAAAAATTCCGATTCATAAATTATGATTTACACGTAGGCAGCATTTTAGGATTTCCCGGTAAAGTATTAGCTTTTATTGCCAGTCTTATAGCAGCAAGTTTACCTGTCACCGGTTTTTTAATCTGGTGGGGACGAAAGAACAAAAAGCAAAAAAAATAATTTTATAAGCTATGGAATTCAAATCTGAAAGCTATTTTTCTATCACTAAAAAATATATGTTTTTATTTCAAAATTCACTTCGATTTGAATTTCTATATTAGGGTGTTTTTCTTATAAAAACAGAACTTGAGACAACTATTTATAGGGGTATCAGTCAATAATTCACTTTTGTATTATTAAATTTTTAGATTTGCAAAAATACCAATAATACCAAAGAAAATGAACCATCTTAACCAAAGAATACTGCATCTTGTAATTTGCATATTCTTAATTTCAACCACCACCTCCCTTTCACAAAACAATGGAAAATTAAAAGGCATTATAACTACATCTGACGGAGAGCCAGCAGCAGGAATAAATGTCTTTCTTAAAAACACAAAATATGGTACTTTTACCAATGACGATGGTTTTTTTGAATTTAACAAACTAAAGGCAAATATTTACACATTACAAGTCTCTTTGACTGGATATGAAACCCTAGAACAGGAAATAACTGTTTCAGAAAATAAAACAGCTACTCTTAATCTGCAATTGAAAGTTTCGAATAAGGAACTAAAGGAAGTAACCATATACAGTAATGGAGCAAAAGTTTTCCCAAAGCAAAGTAATTATGTTTCAAAAATACCTCTTAAAAACATTGAAAATCCGCAAGTTTACAATGTAGTAACAGCTGATTTACTAAAAGAACAAGCCATAACTAATTTCGAGGATGCAATGAAAAATGTTCCCGGAATTCAAAAACTGTGGGAATCCACAGGTAGTGCAGGAAATGGCGGATCTTTTTATTCATTACGTGGGTTTCAACTACAAGCGAATATTGTAAATGGATTACCAGGATTAACAAATGGTACTTTAGATCCTGCAAATATTGAAAGAATTGAAGTTATAAAGGGGCCGTCCGGAACTTTGTTCGGAAGCAGTCTTATTAGCTACGGCGGACTTATCAATACCGTAACAAAAACACCTTTTGCCGGTTTTGCTGCAGAAGTATCTTATCTGACCGGAAGTTTCGGGCTTAACAGGGTTGCTGCCGATGTTAATACTGCTGTGGATGACTCTGATAATGTTTTACTCAGAGTTAATACTGCCTATCAAACAGAAAACAGTTTTCAGGATGCCGGTTTCCGTACTTCCTATTTTTTAGCTCCTGTGCTCTCTTATAAGGTTAATGAAAAATTATCTTTCCTGATTAATACCGAATTTATGCAGGAAGAAAAAACAACTCCTGCAATGTTATTTTTAGGAAGAAGCAAATACTTGCAATTTGCCAATATCGAAGAATTAAATTATAACACAAAGTTATCTTTTACCAACAATGATTTGTCTGTAAAAAACCCTAAATACAATTTGCAGGCCCAGATGAATTATAAAATATCGGAACAATGGACTTCGCAAACAGTACTATCAAAAAGTTCGACAAAATCTAAAGGATATTACTCTTATCTTTCCGATAATGAAGATGGACAGGGAGATTTTTCTATTTACATTACAAAAGAAAATTCTTTTACGACCACTACTGATATTCAGCAAAATTTCACAGGCGATTTCAAAATTGGAAAGATGCGCAACAGAATTGTAATTGGACTTGATTATTTTCAAAAAAATTTAATGTACGGAGGCACCGGATGGAATGGCGTTTACAAAGTTACGCCTCAGGGAGAAATCAGACAATATGATGAGAACAATCCATATTATCTAACCACTTCATCTGTAGATAAATTACTGTCAACTACCGGAACCAGCAATGATAATTTAAGAAACAGTACCTATAGCATTTACGCGTCTGATGTAATTAATATAACCTCTAAATTAATTGCAATGGCAAGTTTACGTTTAGATTACTTTGACAATGAAGGGGACATCAATAACGATAAAGATGATTACAATCAAACAGCATTATCTCCAAAGTTTGGATTAATATATCAGCCAATTGAAGACAAATTAGCCTTATTTGCTAATTATATGAATGGTTTCAAAAATGTTGCACCAAATAATAGTCCAACTGAACCTCAAACTTTTGAACCAGAACAAGCCAATCAGTTAGAATTTGGTATCAAAGCAAATCTTTTAGCAGATAAATTAAATGCAACTGTAAGTTATTACGACATCAATGTTTCAAATTTATTGACAGTCGATCCTGCTAATATGGGGAGAAGCCTACAAGGTGGTAAGTCAAAAAGTAAAGGGTTTGAATTTGATCTGAATGCTTCTCCAGTAAAAGGTTTACATATTATTGCAGGATACAGCTATAATGACAGCAAAGTAACAAAAGGAGATCTGGATAATGTATGGCTGGAAGAAGGAAAAAGACCCATGTGGTCAGGTCCGGAAAACTTAATAAACCTGTGGGCAAACTATAAATTTATTGACGGAGCCCTTAAAGATTTTGGTTTAGGTTTTGGTGGAAATTATGCGAGCGAAAATGCTGTAGTAAACAGTGATAAACAGGGGAAATTTATACTCCCATCCTATACTGTTATAAACGGATCAGTTTTTTACGGAACAAAAAAAATCAGGGTAGCGCTAAATATCAATAATATTGCAAACAGAGAATATTTTAATGGTGGCTGGGCTACTGTAAATCCTCAAAAGCCAAGAAATATAGTGGCTAGTTTTAGCTATAAATTCTAAAACATCTAATTAATTCAAAAGGGAGCTGATTTTAAAATTAGCTCCCTTTAATTTTTAATCTAAAGTGATAAAAACTTCTTTGCTACAGTTTCTAAAAACAATTTATCTATTTCATATTTTAAGGATTCGAATCTTCTGCTATTAGTCAAAATATCAATTCATTAAATGTTCTTTCATTTATTCATCGATATCGGACAAACCGAATAATGTTTTTGAATTTGCCGAATTTTTAACGCATAACATGATGGTTGTTTTCGAATTATTCAGAAGACTCTAAAAGTTAAATGAGTAAAAACAACGGTTATTGTTTTTAATTATTCTAAATAAATATTAAGTTTGTGAAATATAAATTTTCCAATATAAACAGATTGAACTATGAAATCAAATTCACTTAAAAAATTAACTCTCTTAATGCTGATGCTTATAGCAACACCTTCCCTATTTGCTCACGCGTTATGGATCGAAACAAAAGCTACAGGTACAAAAGGCAAAGCCCAGGAAATATCCATATATTTTGGAGAATTCGCAGATAACGATATTACTAAAGCAGACAAATGGTTTTCTGATTTAAAAGACTTTACTTTAGTTTTAGTTTCACCTTCAAAAAAAGAAACGAAGTTAACTTCTAAAGCATTAGAAAATAAGTACCAGGCATTTTTTACTCCTGATGAAGACGGGGTTTACACCATTGTAATGCACCATAAAGTAAAAGATGTTTATGGAACTATGGTTTTAGATTATAACTCAAGTGCTACTGTGACAATTGGCAACAAAACCGCAGGTAATTATGCTACAGCAAATAATAATATAATTGGATTATTTAGTCAAAATGCTGATATAGCTAAGAAAAATGCTAACATCAACGTATTTGCTTTGTACGAAGGTGCATCTGCCAAAAAGCAAAAAGTAAAAGTGATTGCCCCAAATGGATGGGAAAAAGAATTATGGACAAATGATAAAGGAGAAATCTCTTTTACGCCAATCTGGTCTGGAAATTACATGGTAGAATTTGCTTATACTGAAAAAGCGACAGGTGAACACAACGGAAAAAAATACGATGAAATCTGGAAAATGGCAACTTATTTAATTGCCGTAAAATAAATTTAAAATTTAATTGCAGTAAGCCTTTTTCAATCCCGAAAAGGGCTTTTTTTGTTTAAAGACAATGTATAATATAAATTTTTACTTACATTATTTTAAAAATATACTTAAAAAAATTTAGTAAATAATTAACAAACAAGTAGTTGTAAAATTAATAATAATTAATCTAAATAAACTTTTAAATAATAAACTTACCTTCTATATTTGCAGAAAATTATTTTAAATTATTCTAAATAAACACCATGAAATATATTTTACTTTTCAGTTTATCATTTCTAAGTTTTGCTGCTTATAGTCAGGATTATTCAAATAACGATACTGCATCTGCAATTAATGATACTGTAAAAAACAAAAAGGGTGAAATACTGAATGAAGTTATTGTTACCAAAAGTAAAGAACCAAAACCTGTAACAGCAGTTCGTTCCGGATTAAAGCCAATGGATAATCCTCAAACCGTACAGGTTATTAATTCTGAAGTTATCGAACAACAACAAGCTATTAGGTTGAGTGAAGTTATAAAAAATGCCAATGGTGTTTATGTGAGTTCTGCTCGTGGAGGTGCACAAGAATCTTTTTACTCAAGAGGATACGATATGTCTTCCAATAATATGTTTAAAAATGGTTTTCGTTATAACGCCGGTTCTATACCTGATGTTTCTGGTTTAGACAAAGTTGAATTCTTAAAAGGCGGCTCCGCTTTATTATTTGGAAATGTAGCTCCCGGTGGAATTTTAAACCTTGTAACCAAAACACCTTTATTTACAAAAGGTGGTGAAATCTCAATGCAAATGGGAAGCTATACCTATTACAAACCGTCCGTTGATTTTTACGGTCCTCTTAGTAAATCAATTGCTTTTAGAATTAATGGTTCTTATGAAAATTCAGAAAGCTTTAGGGATGTAGTAAAAAACGAACGTTTGTATTTTAACCCGTCTTTATTGTTTTTCATCAATCCAAAAACACAAATTACAGTACAGGGAGATTATTTGACAGCTGACTGGACTCCTGATTTTGGAACTGGAATTATTGGAAAAAATATTTTGGATATACCTCGTAACACCTATTTTGGAGCACTTTGGTCAAATGGAAATACAAAATCTTCTAGTGCATCTGTATTGCTGAACCATGATTTTAACAAAAACTGGAAACTAAGCTTCAATAGCTCATACCAAACTTACGACAGAACTCAAAAGTCAACAGCTCAAATGTCTAATTTAGACGATCCTATAGTATACCCTGCTTATGGTAAATGGAATAGAGGATTAGTTCAAAATAAAAACTTAGAACAAATTCTTGGAGATCAATTGAGTTTACAAGGAACTTTTAATACAGGAAAAATCAAACATCAATTATTTACTGGCGTAGACTGGGAAAATTCATTCGTGACAGCTTACACTTATGCTTTCAGTGAAAAAGCTGTAAAGGTTAGACAATTTGACGGTACATATAAAAATGATCCTACTCTTTATGATACTATTGATCTTTTTAATTTTGATCCTTCAACACAAAGAACCGATATTCCTAATGGCAGAGCTACTCAAATTTTAAAAACAGATACGAATCGTTTTGGAGCGTATTTTCAGGATTTAATTTCAGTTACCAGTCAAATAAAAGTTTTAGTCGGTCTTCGTTGGTCTTGGCAGGAAGCAGAAGTTTCAACTTATAAAGAAACATTAACAAGTGGAGTTCAAACAGTATCTCCTGAAAAAGCTATTCCTACAGTTGCAGAAAAAAGATTAGACAATGCTTTCTCTCCAAAAATTGGCTTAGTATATCAACCACTAACAGATATGTCTTTATTTGCAAGTTATTCAAGCTCATTTACCCCAAATACAGGAAACACATTTAATAATGAAGCTCTTGATCCTTCTATTATAGATCAATACGAAGCTGGTATTAAAACAGATTTTTGGAAAGGAGTATTAAGTACAAACATAACCCTATATCAAATTACAAATGACAATTTAGTTCAAACTGCCGCATTTAAAGCAGATGGTATTACTCCAAATACTGATCAGAACTTGAAAATTTTAAGCGGAGGAACAAAAAGCAAAGGAGTAGAAATTGATGTTACAGCCAGACCTCTTGAAGGTTTAAGTATCATTGCAGGATATAGTTACAATGATATGCGTTACACAAAAACATCTGGAAAAGAAGGAAGTTTTGTTGAAGGAGATCGTCTTGCAAGAACACCAAAGAACACAGCTAATTTAAGTTTTTTCTATACAGTGCCAACAGGTATTTTAAAAGGATTATCAGTGGGAGCAGTCGGGAATTATATTGGTGACCGAATTGGTGGATGGAATAATTTATACTATTATGAGACAATCTTTAACCCCGTTACAGGTTTACCATTTATTGATCTAACAGACCCAACAAAACCAAAGCCTTTAAAATCAACAACTCTGACAATCCAAGATAGAGAAATTCCTTTAGAAGGTTATGCTACAGTTGATGTTTCAGCAGGATATAATTGGAAAAAAATATCAGTTTTATGCAAACTATCAAATATTACAAATGAACTGAATTATACAGTACACGAAAATTACAGTGTAAATCCAATTGCTCCCCGTCAGGTAATGGTTAGTCTGAAATACAAATTATAAACTTCTTTAGTTTATCAACTTTTAAAACTTTTTCTGCCTCTTTCAATTTTGAAAAGCAGGAAAAGTTTTTCTTTTTAAAATAAATAGTATTTTCGCCAGCGAAATACTGAATTTATAAAAAACCTTTTAAAATAAAAAACATGCCTAGTCCAGTTTCAGAATGCCTGTATTGCCAAAACAATGAAACCTTACACCAATTAATGATCAAAGTTGCAGATCTAAAGGTATCGCAGCTTTTTCTTTTTAAAGAACAATCATATACAGGCCGTTTAAATGTAGTTTACAAAGATCACGCAGTTGAATTTTATGAATTAAGTGATGAACAGCGCAATTTATTTATGGAAGATGTTGCTACAACAGCAAAAGCTATTGCAAAAGCATTTAATCCTGATAAAATCAATTACGGTGCTTTTAGTGACACTTTATCGCATTTGCACATGCACATTGTGCCGAAATACAAAGATGGTTATGGATTTGGAAGTGTTTTTGAAATGAACCCTCAAAAAACCTATTTATCTGATACGGAATATGATGCTGTTATAGCAAAAATTAAAGCCAATTTGTAATCAGATTTTAAATAAAGCATTTACTAAAAAAGCTTTTTCTGCCTCAGAAATTTGAAATGCAGAAAAAGCTTTTTCATTACAAAAACACTTGGTATTAATGCTAGATAACCCCCATCTTCTGCATCAGGAAAGTGGCACTTTTATTTTTACAAATTCCTTCTCGGAGTTTATAATCAAAATGTAAATCGTTATCTTTAATTTCTACCTCAAAACATTGGTTGGTCAAAGTTTCTGGATATTCATTCGTTGTTAAGCAAACCTCAATATCATGGGTTGCGATGGCACCGATTGCCTTTTTAGCAATCACCTTTTTAACCACTTCGATAGTTCCGTTCCTTTTGTCATCAGAGTTGGTTCCTCTTAAAATCTCATCCAGTAAAACAAAAGCCGGTTTCTCTTCTAAAGCATCCATAATTTGTTTTAAACGTTTGATTTCTGCAAAAAAGTACGATTCACTATCCGCTAAAGAATCTGATAATCGCATCGAAACTAAAACTGGAAGTGGATGAATTTTAGCCTCTGAAGCACAAACAACTGAACCTATTCCGCCTAAAACCATATTAATACCAAGACTTCTTATAAAAGTACTTTTTCCGGACATATTTGAACCGGTTAAAATCATAAACGATTCCGGATAAAAATGCGTATCATTCCCTACCCTGCTCACCGGATTTAATAACGGATGACTCAGACTTTTGAACTCTATTTTATACTCCGAATTAATTTCCGGAAAAACAAAATCAGGATTATTGTACGCCAGATTAGCAAGACTACTCAAAGATTCAAACTCCCCTATTACATCAATCCATTTTTCAAGCTGGTCAGCATAATTATGTTTCCACTTCAAAAGTGCCCTTAACACATGAAGATTGAATAAAAAGCTTCCGTTAAAAAGTGTAGCAGTCACAAGATTGCTAATTGTATCCATACGGGAAAACAATTCTGAAAGCTGTTTTAAATGTGAACCGGCTGATGTATTTTTAAAAATTAGCTGGCTTTGTAAATCAATTAGTTTTTTAGACTCAAATTTTTCCTGTTCAATCTTCTCAACCAAAAGACCATATTGTTTGATGATTTTATCGATATTATCTGCGTTGGCGATTTCAGACTGAATACGTTTCGTTACCCTTCCTAAAACAATCAGATTCGCAATAAATATATAAGTCACATAGGAGAGCAGAATCGTTTTTGAAGTAATAAAATAAGCTGTCAGTAAACCTAAAAACAACGTTGGCAAAACAATTGACAACACATTCAAAACTTTAGGTAATGAATTATTTCTAAATGATTTCCAGTGCATTAATGAATCATAACAATCTTTACTGTCATGACTGACAATTCCCAATGCGTTGAATTCCTGACGCCAGTCTGTTTTTGATGCAAGTTCTTTTATTGCTTCCTGATTTTGAATTATAATTTCATTAGAATTCAATTTCAACAATTGATTTGCCAATGTCTTTTTACCTATAAAAGTTGCCGTTCTGTTTAAATTCTGAAATAAAGAATGTTCTCCAAAGATATCCAGATCGTAGGCATAGGGATGATGAAAATCATTGAACTCAAAACCATTTTCAAAAGGAAGTTTTTCTCTTTTTAGGAAAGAAATTTCGTTTTTATTGACTTTTAAAAGCACTGTTAAAAGTTTTTTCTGGAAAGATAAACGCGAATGAATGCGCATTAAAAAGACAAAACCAGCAAAAAACAATAACGCACCAATTAGGTATATAACTTCATCTTTTTTGATGTAATAAAACATCAGAAACAAAAAAATAAAAATACTTAAAATCCTTAGAAGACTGATGGTGTTAAACTTTTTGCTCGTTTTGTTTAATAAATCTGTATAATGGGAAAACCTGTTTTTGTAATAGTCCATTTTTTCAATTTTGCTGAACCACAAATATAGGTTTTACGACTTCAAAATTTGATTTAATTTCAACGTAAATTAGTCATTATGCATTATTAAAACCGGAATAGAAACTTCTTTTGTTATTTTTTTACTAAAACTGGAAGTAAAAAGACTTTCAAAAAAAGATCTTTTATGCGTAATAGTTGTCAAAACGTCAACATCTTTGTACAGTACAAAGTCAAGTATGGTCTCTTTAACATCATCACTTGGCAATACTAAAAATTCTACATTTTCATTGGCAAACTCAACTTCCCATTCTTTAATGGTTTCGGCAGCCACATCAGATTCAGAGGTTTTTACGTACAAGCTTCGGACTTTAGCATTCGTTTTTTTAGCAATTTTCAATACCTTTCTCAATTCTTTTTTATCTTTTTCGCGATAACGGGTCGTAAATCCAATCACTTTTATTTTTTTGAATTTAGCATCTATCGGCACACATAAAACCGGAACATCTACACCTGAAATGACCGAACTTGTATTAGAGCCTGTAAAAAAAGTAGTCCAGTCAGAAATTCCGTTTGTACCCATAATAACAAAATCTGCTTTTTCCTCTTCTACAGCATTTTTTAAGTTATAAAGCAAATCACCATCCATCAAACGATGCTTGATAACAATTTCTTCTAAATTTCTTTCCATTGCAATAGTTTTCAGTTTAGGAATCTCATCCTTAAACATCTCAAAATTAGCCAGCTCTATAGAACTGTAGATAGCGGCATAATTTTCAGGAAAAAACTGGCTGTCATATACGGGAATTTCGAAGGTATGCAGTAGAACAAGTTCGGCGTTTACGACTTTGGCAAACTCTAACGCATGTACAAATGCATTTGTTGCTGCTTCAGAAAAATCGGTCGGGAATATTATCTTTTTCATATTACATTTTTTAGGTTATCTACATAAAGTTACTAAATCGTACTTAGAAGTTACCTGATAATTATCAGTTTTACAAAAATTTAACCCTAATTGATTATAAGAGATAATCTAATAAATTTTTAAAGCATCTATTTAAATAATATATAAAAACTTCTATCAATTAATACTTTATAAAATATAAAATACCAAATTCATAAGCCTTATAAAAACTTTGTACCTTTGCACCCTTGCAATTTACAACATGATACATCAAGATTCTATAGTCGCCCTGGCTACTCCATCCGGAGCAGGTGCTATTGCCATAATTCGTATTTCAGGTGCTGAAGCTATTTCTATTGGAAATTCAGTTTTTAAATCTGTAAAAAACAAAGATTTAACAAAGCAAAAAACACATACACTGCATTTAGGCCACATTGTCGATGATTCAAAAACTTTGGATGAAGTGCTGGTATCTGTTTTTAAAGGGCCTAATTCATACACAGGTGAGGATACTATCGAAATATCATGTCATGGTTCAACCTATATTCAGCAGCAAATCATTCAGTTATTATTGAGAAAAGGTTGCCGAATGGCCGATGCGGGTGAGTTTACACTGAGAGCTTTCCTGAACGGAAAACTGGATTTATCTCAGGCAGAAGCCGTTGCCGATTTGATTTCGTCTGATAACGAAGCCTCACATCAAATTGCCATGCAGCAAATGCGTGGCGGTTTTAGTAATGAAATTGCAAAATTACGGGAAGAGCTTCTGAATTTTGCATCGTTGATTGAACTGGAATTGGATTTTGCCGAAGAAGATGTTGAATTTGCTGACCGGACACAATTTAACGAATTATTAAACCGAATTGAATTTGTTTTAAAAAGATTAATTGATTCATTTGCCGTTGGGAACGTTATTAAAAACGGAATTCCGGTTGCTATTGTTGGAGAACCAAATGTTGGCAAATCGACTTTATTAAATGCTTTACTAAACGAAGAGCGCGCAATTGTGTCTGATATTGCCGGAACAACCCGTGATACCATTGAAGATGAACTGGTGATTGGCGGAATCGCATTCAGATTTATCGATACTGCCGGAATTCGCGAAACAAAAGATGTTGTAGAAAGTATTGGAATCAAAAAAACATTTGAAAAAATTGATCAGGCGCAGGTTGTCATTTATTTATTTGATGGCTTGAAATTCAAATCATCCAGTTCAGAGTTTATAAATGAAATTGAACAGATTAAAAACAAATACCCTTTAAAACCTTTACTTATAGTTGTAAATAAAAAAGATATTTTATCCGGGGAGGATGCTTTAAACATTAGTGCCAAACTCGAAAACTTAAATGCGAAACTTTTATTACTATCTGCAAAAAACAAAATTGGTATCGACGAATTAAAGAATGAATTATTGTCATTTGTAAACACAGGAGCTTTACGTAATAATGAGACTATCATTACAAATACAAGACATTATGATTCTTTATTGAAAGCTTTGGATGAAATACAAAAAGTAAAATTTGGACTGGAAAGCAATCTTTCCAGCGACTTAATTGCACTGGATATAAAAGAAGCTTTGTACCAATTCGGGCTGATTACGGGTCAGGTCTCAAACGATGAATTATTAGGGAATATTTTCGCCAACTTTTGTATTGGAAAATAGCAAGACAAAATAACGCAAAACAACAACAAACAAACGATTTAAAGCATTGATAAACAATACTTTAACTCATTTTTTAATTCCTTTTTCTTTTGGATGTTATGTGATGTTTTGATTAAATTTGTACCTTATTTGTACCTCGCTTGCTCGAGGTACAAATAATATTTTTTTTTGGCCAAATTATGGCACGCGTAGACACACATAGTCACAGTGGGACACTTAAAGTCACATTTCTATGAGTACGAACATTAAGATTACCCGAATCTGCGAATTCTGCCAAAATGAATTCACGGCCAAGACAACAAAAACACAGTATTGCTCGCTAAAATGCAGCAGCAGAGCCTACAAAGCAAGGACAAGAAAGTCTAAAATTGAGGAAAGCAACAGACAGACAGAAATTGCCCGGCATCCACAACTTGAAGCTGTAAAAACAAAAGATTTTCTGAGCGTTAATCAGGCCAGCCTTTTGTTTGGAATTAGCAAAAGGACAATTTACAGAATCATTTCCAGAGGAGAGCTCGATGTAGCCAAATTTGGAGCAAGGACGGTTATTCGAAAATGCGATATGGATGCTTTCTTTTCCATTCCACTGGAAGAGGCATTACTGCGTCCAGTTCAGGAATTCCCGGGATTAGAGAACTGTTATACTATTACGCAGATACAACAGAAGTTTGGCATATCGCCAGGGGCTCTCTATATGCTGATTCAGCGTCAGGGAATAGCCAAATATTCCATAGGGAAGTTTAATTATGTTGCGAAGAAAGATATTGATATTATATTTAATGTAAGAGAAAAATGAAAAAGGGAAATGTAAAACTGAGAAAAAAACTTTTGCCAAGCGGAATGATATCACTTTACCTTGATTTTTATCCGCCAATACTAAATAAAGAAACGAATAAGTACACAAGACGTGAATTCTTAAAACTGTACCTTTTTGAGCGTCCAAAAAATCAAATTCAAAAAATTTCCAATATTGAGACTCTCCATACAGCAGAGCTGATTCAGATTCGGAGACAAAACGAACTTCGGAAGCACGATGTCTATAGTGAATTTGAAAAAGAACAATTGGAAATCCAAAGGATAGCAATCGGCTCATTTTTAGATTATTTTAAAAATCTAGCTGATAAAAAACAGGGAAAGAACTATCAGATTTGGAACACTGCTATTATTCATTTTGAAAACTTTCTTTCTGGCGGAGACATTCGTTTTAAGATATAACGGTGACTTTGATGGAGGATTACAAGGAATATTTATTAAAAGCCAAAAACAGACGAGATAATGGGAATACTCTGGCTCGAAATACAGCGCTCTCCTATCATAACAAGCTTAAGACTACACTTAAAAGAGCATATAAAGAAGGAAAACTACGAACCGATATAAATGCCGGAATCGATTCAATTAAAGAGCAGGAGTCACAGCGAAATTTTCTAACTTTAAATGAAGCTAAAAAATTATTTGCAACTCCTTGCTCGAAAGAAATAGTTTTTAGAATTTCTATGTTTTCTACCCTCACTGGAATGAGATATTCAGATATAGCTAAATTAACCTGGTCAGAAGTTCAGTATAGAGAAGATGATGGATATTATATCAGGTTTAAACAAAAGAAAACTGAAGGCTTACAGACCATGCCGATATCAATTGAGGCATTTGAAACTCTTGGAGAGAGAGCAACTGATAATGACAAAGTTTTTACTGGTCTAAAAAAGTGGGATGTGGACAGGGTTTTACCAGTCTGGATTGCCCAAGCTGGAATTACAAAACACATAACTTTCCATTGTTTTCGGCACACCTATGCTACATTGCAAATTTTCTCTGGAACAGATATTTTTACCATTTCAAAAATGCTTGGTCATAAAAGTGTCAAAACTACCCAGATTTACACTAAAATAATTGATGAGAAGAAAAGAGAAGCATCGCTAAGAATAAGCTTCAAATAGAATATTGCAAAATTAAGGAAGACTTCTTCCAAAAGTATGTGTTCCTTATTTATTTAAATGATTTACTAGGATTAAATTTTAATTCAGTTTCCTGCTGTATTTCAGTAATAGTTTTAATTCTACCCAATTTTATCCAATTTAGTAGCTCTGTCCGATAAAAATAAAGACGCTTACCCTGTTTATTGGCTGGAATCTCATTTCTACAAACTTTTGTATAAATTGTAGCCACAGACAATTTTAACAGTATTGCTGCTTCTGAAATAGTAAGTAATTCATCATTAGCTGCTACCGTATTTAATTTATTTTCTTGTAAAAGTTTTTCAATACTATCAATTTTTGTCAGGAGCTCACCAATAATATCTGGTAAATCTTCAAATTTATATGGTTTCATAGTTTGCATAATTTTTATGGATGTATAGTTTGTTCGTACATTTTCTGAATTTCGTAATTTTTATGAATGCTATTTTCTTTATAAATGAAAGTAATAAAGCAGTAAAACTCAATTGACCGTACTCAACTACATTATAATTATGTGTTTTCATACGTAAAAGTCTTTCCTAACCTTCCAAAATAGGTAGTTTGTAATTTGTATCGTAGGGTTCAACTGATTAATCATTTGGTAAGCGTCTTCTGCATTACGGCTAAATCTATCCCACTTCATAAAAAGAACATGTTGATTCTATTATTATATTTTTTCAGATCAGCAAGAAAATTTTTCCATTGAGGCCTATTGAAAGTCTTGGCCGAATGATCTTCATATATTACAGTACGTATCTGTATCTGGTTAATACTGCAATATTTCCTCAGCATTTCCTCCTGATTGCGTTTTGAGAAACCTTTATCTGCCTGTTCAACACTTAAATCGAATCCCTAAAATCTAAGCATTTCCAAAGCTTTTTCCTGTGTCAATTTTGAATTACTATCATCAATATAATTTTTCATAATTTACTTTTTATTATTTCAAAAAAAAAAAGATAATTTAATTATAGAAATGGAGATATACAACAAGTGAACTTGTCACTCTATGGAAGTCTTTTTCTCCTTGCATTCATTATAATTTATCGGAGCTGTCAAAAAAAGCAAATAGTATAATACAGAAGAAAAATAAATTATGACGTTATAGTAATATTTTATTAGAATATTATATTAAACAAATTTTAGAATAAAAATTTTAAATAGTTGCACCTCTATTCTAAACCTCTATTTTTGTAGGCTTAATTTAAAAAAAATGTAACATGAAAGATTTAATAGCAAAAATCAATGCGGAAATCGAAAACTTCAAGACAGAATCTGAATCTTTAGCAGAAAAAGGAGTTAAAGCTGCCGGAGCAAGAGCCCGTAAATCTTCATTAGAAATTGAAAAACTTTTAAAAGAGTTTAGAAAAGTTTCTATCGAGGAATCTAAAAAGTAATTCATCTTACTATGAGCCTTTCAGGATTTCCTGAAAGGCTTCTTTTTATATAAAAGGTGCAAAGTCACGAACTTTCGCATAGTATTCTATAAGAACCCCGGAGAGCCGGAAGACAATTGGTAACCCTACCGAGTTTTACTTAATGAAAAAAAAATCATAGCCGGATTCTATTTTTACGATTTCGAGTTTAAGTTTCTTCTTTACCTCAGTTATTCCTTCTTGATCAAAAATATAATTTGTTTTATAAACAAAATGATATTGATTGGCCTTTTTTAGCTTTTCCTCGTTTTTTAATTATAACTTTTATATGAAATGCTATGTTGTCGATTTCTGTATCTAGATCGGAGTATTTCCTTATAATTGAAATTTCATCGGGACTTATTTTATGCTTTTCATAATCAAATTCCAGGCAGCCATTTTCATTGAGTTTTTGATAAGTATTTTCGTCAGCTAGTAAAATATCAAAATCACAGAATGAAGTAGATAGCAGGTAGAACCTTTTTGAAGGATTGTATTTTATTTGTGTCAGGATTTCATTTAATACGATAGTAATTCTTGTACTGTCAATATAGTGGCTTTGTCTATTAAAGTAAGTGTTAAAAATTTTATCTTCAATTTGCATTTCTATAAAGTACTTATCATCCTTTTCATCAATATTTAAAATAGAATAATTGATATCTGAACCTAAAAGATGGAAAGATTTACTGAAAACATCTAAATAATCTCTACCTTCACAAATAGCATCCGGAACATCATAGAAGTATTGATTTTCTGGAATTAATGACTCTATTTTTTTAAGCCATTATAGTAATAGGCATCATTTTTAAATTCTAAATTTTTAATATCTAAATAAAAATTTAATTTATTTTCAAGCTTTAAAGGTTTTAAGCCTGAATCATCCAGATCCATAATATTTATTTCATCTTTTCCGCTTTCAAAAAATAATACTTTGTAATTATTATTGACTGCAAATGGAATAATATTTGAAAAATTGTACAGAGGATATAGTCTCTGCTTTAAGGTATGAGCTATTTCTTTAGTAATGTAGTTTGGGTTGTCAAAGTTATCCTCGGTTGTGTTATTATAATCTATGACATAAAAGGTTCCAAAAAATGGGATTTCAAATCCTATTTCCTTATTGCTTTTAATTCTAAATTTAAGAACTGCGCTGATAAAGTCGGGAATCGTAAGGTTTTGTTTGTTTTCAAAATCTCGTATATTTTTAAATTCTCCATTAAGCAAAAGCAAAATTTTTGAGGTTTTAACGACTACAACAAAAACGCCATATAAAATAAATATAATTCCTGTATAATTTAGAAAAACATATTCGGCAGAGTATAAAAAATAACCAACCAAACATAAAACGCAACCTATAAGTATATTTTGTAACTCTCTTTTCATATTTTTTTAAGTTTGACTCTGCTAATTCGAAAAAAAGTATGGTCATCAAAATGAATTCGGTAAATTTTTACTTCTAAGAATAAGTGCAACATCAGAGACATTCGCACAATATTTTACAAGAACACTTCGAAGACCTGAGCTTCATTTTATCAATGCTTTAGACATCCTAATATTCAACGCGTTTTGTTTTATCCATTGAATTGAAATGTAAAAAGGTATTGTTTTATCGATAGACGATGTATCGTGCCCTAAAGTTGGAAACAAGGTATATTCAAAAGGTTTGCCTTGAACTTTAAATGTGTTTAATTGCTCTATACATAACTTCACAGGAATTTGTATGTCCTTTTCACCAAAAAGCCAAAGACCGGGAATTGAAAGAGTACTCAAAGAAATTTTTGGGTCAGTTGCCACAAATTGATACTTGTCAGGGTCATTTTTAATATGTTCACGAGCGTCTGCATCTGCATGATTTTCCCAAAAATTATTATTTCCGTTCGTATAAAACTGAAATCGAAGTTGTTCTAAAGTTGTTATCGTAGGACAACTAAATAAAACCATAAATTCAATTTGTGAATTTTTGCTTGCTGCAATTGGAATTATCCATCCCGCCTGACTAAAGCCAACTAATCCAATTGGTGTTTTTTCGTTTTTCAAAAAGGCCCGAAATGTTTTTACTGCCTCATTCGCGTCATCAGATAATAAAGTAAGGTTTGTAGTGTCAATATTATTAGTACCAACAGAAGGTCCAACATACACACCACCAGATTCTCCAACCCCACGTTTGTCATATGTCAGTACAGCAATACCTTCCTTTGCAAGTCTCTTTGCGAACTCCAGTTCCCTTTTTACTGGGTCAGAACCGTGAACAATTACAACTGCTGCTACTGGATTTTTAGGTTTTAAAATTGAACCTGCAAGAGTTATGCCCTGACTTTCAAATTTCACATCTTGAATGGTAAAGTTATTTGATTGAGAAAAGACCATTTCTGGTAAAATTATTAATGATAACCAAAGATATAAGTAAGAAAAAAAGTTATTGTTCATTTTAGTCAATCTATTTTAGGACGTATTACCTACAAAGTTCTTACGCTTGGTTTCGAGCTTGGGAACTGAATATTTTCTGCTAAAGATAAAAATTCTTGCGAAATGTAAACGTCAATTCACAACAAATTCGCAATCTTGCCAAACACTTTTGTAGGTAGATTTTTCATCCAATATTTTCTTTTTCAATTATCAGGTCAACAAATTCAGCATCTCTCAGTAGTCTGATTATAAATTCAAAATCTTCTTTCCCAAATACTTTTTCAAATTTTTCAGTACCAATAATTTCAATTATACAATCTTCTGGAAATCCAGGTCCTCCCGCTGTTATTGCGTTATTAAAAGCTTGAAGATTCTTTCCGAATAATTTTCCAGATTCAGAGTCAATTTCCGCTACATATTTATTCCAAAAGTCTTCCTTAGTTTCACAAAATTCTCCGTTTATGAAAATCTTTCTGCGATGTCGAATTTTTCCGTTTTCATCTTCAATAATATTAACGAAAGTATCTTTTCCATAAGCCATTTTGTCAAACACTTTGGAATATCCGTAATTCAACCATCTTTTATAAATCAATTTGTCATTGAAATACAAGTAAAGCTCATTATCGTCCTTAATTTCTTTTCGTATTTTCACGGTTTCTTAAATGACTTACAACGTATTTTGGCTTTGCGTTCTGGCGGGAAATCGAAGCACAAAAGGTGATATTATTACTAATGTTCAATTGAAAAACTGCCGTTGAATTTCACACTACAGCCCGCCTTATGCAGAACCCGTGTTGGGTGTGTACTTATTTTGGTTCAAATTTATAAATAATGTTTTCGAACTGAATATTTTCTGATGAAAATGAATTCATGAACTCAATAAATTCGTCATAAGAGTTCAAGTCCGCAGATATTTTGTCGGTTACAACAGTAAGTTGATTATTATTAAATTGTGCTTTGAAAAAAGTTTCCGTAGGCAACATTTGCCCGCCTTTATTAAATAGATTTTTAAAATCTTTAAGATAGTCTGCCAGTTCTAATTCTGTTTGCAATTTTTTAAATTCGTGCTGTCTGTCATAAATTGAAACATCTTGTAAATATTCGGGATTGTCAATTAACAACGATTTTACGAAACTTAAATACCTTTCGTTTAAAACAAAGCCTTTTTCTGCAAAAGCGTTTTGATTATTCGTTATGTTTTTTGGATTGTCAATCGTTCTGTAAATGCTTTCTAATTCAGAACTATATTCTTTAAAAAAGGAATTAGATGCAAATAAATTTTCTAAATAAATTCCGTTAATAGAGATCCAAATTGGCGTTGAAGATGTTAATTCGATTTGGATTTCTAATTTAATATTATCCTTGGATTTTGCAACAAAATGATATTCATAAGCAAATTGTTCTTCTTCAAAGTCAGAAAATCCAAAGTCTTTCAAAAATTGAAATTCTGCAAATAATGTCGTTTTAAAGTGTTCAAAGAAGTTTGTCATACGCGTCTTCAGAAGTATAGCACACAACGTTTGGCTAGTAGGCGATGGTCGGGGTTAAGTAAGCGAAATATTTCGGTTAATCACCATTTTTCCAAGTACAAAACTATTTTTAAATTAAGCCTAATTCCCGACTATTGCTTACTAACGGTTGTGCGCTGGCAAACTATTTATAAACATTAAACTGAATTTCTCTTGTTTGTTTTTTTAATTGGAGTCCATAAGCACTTAAATTTTTAATAATTTCTTCAATATTATTTTTGTTTAAAATAAAATTAAAATTTGTCGTTAAGTTAGATTCGTCTTCAACAATATAATTAAATTTTTCAGATATTTTATTACAAAGATATTTTGTGTTGGTATTATTGAAGAAAAAATAACTTTTATTTTCTCTTAATTGATTAGGCAATCCATTATCAATAGAATTTTCTAATTTATTTTTATCAACTAAACTTAAAACATAAACTTCTGTAGTTTTATTTTCTAAGTATTCTTTTAGGTTAAGTGTTCTTAGTAAATTAAATTTCACATCGCTCTTTATTAATTCTTCAGTGTTATTTAATTTATCTAATCTATTTTTGTAAATGATGTTAAAATTTTCTAATCTATTTTGAGGTGTTATTATTTTTAATTCGCTAATGCTGGTTAAATTTGAAATGTGCCTTTTTAAGTTTTCATTAATACAAACATAAATTCCATCATCTATTTTATTAACTACTTTTTTTACGGACTGTTCTTTTCTTTGGACGCTTGATAATGTAAATGAATATTTTACTTTTTCATATTTACTATTGATATTTAATAAGAACTCGTCAGTTGCTGGAGTATCTGTATCAATGTTTGTTGCATAATTATTTTCATAATTATCTTTTACGCTAAAAATTGTCTTATTATTTAAGAAATTTTCAATTATTTCTTCATTTAAGTTCTTTGAAGAATCTATCCATTTAATAATTCCTTTATTATCAATAAGTATAGTTTCATAATCTATCCAAGCACCATAATCTCCTTTTCGAACTCTATCAAAATCTTTAAACGACTTAGCTGTTTCGTCTATTATAATATTAGTTTCAAAAGGAATTATTTTAATTATACTCTTAATTTCATCAATATTTCTATATGTAATTGATAAGAATATTAGGTTTTTATTAGATTTGTATTTTATTGCTAACTTGTTTAAATGCGATATTTCATCTAAACAACTCGAGCATTCAGGATTCCAAAAATCCAAAACTATAAATTTGTCCTCTAAGTTTATATTTTTTTTTAAAAATGAATTAGTCACATCTATGGTGGGGGTTTTGCTACCAACAGTTAATGTAGATTGGCTGTATATATTATTAATATAAAATAATGTAATTAGAATAATGTTAATCTTTGATTTCATTTTGTTAGTTTTTTTATTGCTTACGCAAAACGTTCTCTTGTAGCAAGTGTTAGCGGTCGTTGTTTTCTGTTATTTTCATTTCGTTTTTATATTCTTCCTTATATTCTCCATTTACATCAAACTTACTTTCGAATTGTCTGTAATTGATATTTCCCCAAATGGCATTCGATTTATTACTTCCCATTGAAAGTCGTAATTGAGTTTTATAATTTCCTTTAAAAATTGGTACTAATGTTATGGCTATTTCTTTTGGAGGCAAAATGATAGTTCCAACGCCATTACCACACATATAAACAAATCTTTCTTGTATAGGTTCCCATTTACCCAATTTATTTTTCGCTTCCAAAATCAAAGGAATTCTATCTCCAAAACCAATTGGAATGGTATCTTTTGTTCTATTTCTTAATAGTGCAGTATGAAAATTATTAATTTTTTTTGAGCTTATTTGAATTTCAACTTTTTGCTCTTTCATAAATGAATAACGATTTTTTTTGTCCCATTCAATATAATATTCTGCGTTTGGACGTTGTCGCTTTTCAATTTTTGAGCCTTTCTTTCTATTCTGGGGAAATTCAGCAATTGAAAAAGCTTCTATCCCTAATGATATAGAATCTTTCAATTTTCCTATATAGTTAAAATTGTAGTTTGCTGTAGAAATCCAAGTTGGATTTTCTTCATCAAAAAGTGACCCATACTTAATATTTCTTGGATTTGTTACTGTTGGAAAAATCGTTACTGGTTCGCTTTTCGGCACGACCTTTTTTACTTCATCTTTGCATCCAAAAAACAACAGTGAAACAGATAATATTAGATATGATTTTTTCATAGGTATGTTTTTTACAATGACCGCCAACATATTTATATTACGCTAGAAAGTAGCGCCAATCTACCCAAAATGGGTGTATACAGGAATGTCTAATTCGCTTTATACATTTCAAAAATAACCAAAAAAGATTACAAAACATCAAAACGATATTTAGTTACCTCCTACCCTTTTCAACATTAAGATTCTGTACAAAAATTTTTTAACTTTCCGAAGCTACATCCCCGAAACTTGACCATAAAAAAGTGCGAAGTCAGAGTCAGAGACGTTCGCCAGCATTTTAGATGAACACTTCGGAGATCGGGGCGTTTTTCGTTGCATATTTTGCCAAAGCGCTTTGTGAAGATCCGTCATTATGGCTTTTTGATTAGTACTTGGAAACATCAAAAGCTAAAGCTTTTACAGGAAAAACTGCAAGTGAAAGTACTGGAAAAAGCAGAAAAAAAACCTTTTTTGCCGAAATGTCCCTGTTGCAAAACAGGCAACTTGCACCGAATAGCAGTTTTTGACCAGCGTGGTCCACCGCCTTGGTATCTTGGCGGTAGCCAAAATTTGAGTGCCTATGAAAACTAATTTTACGGGTAAGGGAAGTTATGTCCAAAAGTGAAGGAAAACACGAAAAAAACCAAGCGAAACCATTCCACAAAAAAAGAGGACACTAAATCCTCTTGAAAAACTACAAATCTCTTTTAAGATAACTCCATAGTTGCGGAATCACAGCGGTTCCGTTCAACACAAGTTTCATTGTTCGTGCTACGCACGCAACGAAACTCTAGCTGTTGGCGGTAGTTGTTATTAATCTGCTCCGTGAAATTTAATTACACCTGTTTCAATACTAACTACTGCAAAATCATGCTTTCCGTATGAAATTGTAATTGTTAGATTATTAAATGTAAGAACTCTAATTTCAGGTTTTCCAATTTTTGGATTTCCTAGAATCTTAATTATGTTTGTTTCCCATTTCACTTTTCCGTTCTCATAAGCTTTAAGAGTTTGAAGATCATTTTCGATATAATAGATAATATTTGCAACTTCAATTCCTCGCATTTCAGGTTCAATAGAACGATTTATCTCGTGCTTTTTCGAAATTGTTTTTCTATCTAAAGATTGTGAAAAACAGAAAGACGAGATAAGAAGCAAAATTATCAGGATATTTTTTTTGTCATTCATAAAACGATTGTTGATTTTCAATTACTGCCACCTTATTTGTATACACTACAAAGTAGCGCCAAACTACCCAAAATTGGGTGTTTATACGAATGTTTGCATTCGTTTTATACATTTCAAAAATAACCAAAAAAGATTACAAAACATCAAAACGATATTTAGTTACCTCCTACCCTTTTCAACATTAAGATTCTTTAGGAAATTTTTTAACTCCCCGAAACTACATCCCCGAAGCTTGACCATAAAAAAGTGCGAAGTCAAAGACGTTCGCCTTTACTTTGGATTAGATAAAAAATTTTAATTTTATTCAAAGGAAAGCAGAGGTGAACTTTAGACATTTGTAGTTATGAACCATGCTGTGCATTAGTCCTCTGCCTTCTCCTTGAATCCCGTTGAATTGCTTCAAATAGAATGATAGACATGCAGGTCTAATAAAGGCTCTAAAGAAGTTCAACATTTTTGTTTATCCTAAATTCAAAGTTATGAAAAAGTATTTATTTTATGTAGGGATCGATGTATCGAAAGCAAAATTGGATATTAACATCCTTGATTCTTTAACTCTTAAATCAGAGCATTTTATCATAGAAAACAATATTGAAAGTATTTCGATTTTTATTAAAAAACTGGATACTAAAGTTGATAAAAAATGTACTCTTTTTTGTTGCGAGAATACTGGTGTTTACACTAATCATTTATCAAGTGTTTTAGTGAAAATTAATTTAGATTTATGGATTGTTCCTGCTATTGAAATAAAAAAATCAAAAGGAATTTCAAGAGGAAAAAATGATAAAACTGATGCTAAAGATATTTCTTACTACAGCTATAGAAACATCGATAAATTAAAACTTTACACCTTTGCGAGCCTAGATATTCAAAAACTAAAAATGCTTTATACTGAAAGAGAAAAAATGGTAAAAGCTTTAATGCTTATACAAGCGACAAAGGAAAGTAAGGAATTCACAAAAAAAATAGTTTTTAAGGAAGTATCACAAATTAACCAAACTCTTGTAAAATCTATTAAAAATTCAATACACAAAATTGAATCAAAAATTAAAGAAGTCATTAAAGCAAACGATCAATTAAATAAACAATCTCAACTTATCAGATCAATTCCTGGATTGGGAGAACAAACCAGTGTGTATTTGATTATTGCTACAAAAGGATTTACCGCTTTTAAAACTTGGAGACAATTTGCGTGTTATTCAGGTGTTGCGCCCTTTGAACATAGTTCAGGCTCCAGTGTAAAAGGAAGGACAAGAGTAAATCATATGGCAGATAAAAAAATGAAGTCATTATTGCAAATGTGCGCTATGACAACATTAAAATACGATTCTCAATTAAAGGAATATTACAATAAGAAAAAAGTGGAAGGTAAAAATTCAATGCTGGTATTAAACAACATTAGATGCAAACTTATAAGTAGAGTTTTCGCAGTTATTAACAGAGAAACTCCTTATATCAATACCTATAAATTTGCATCTTAATTTTTAATAATTTTATTTGTTTTTTATCATAGAATGCACAGCATTTCATAAAGAAGACTTCGTAGAGCTGGAAGTTTAGAAAAATTTCGAAAAATCTAAAAAGTAATCATCATACTTTAAGCCCTTTGGAAATTTCTCCACAGGGCTCAAATTTATAATCATAACCATACTTCAATAAGATTATTATACGAGAATCAATTTCGTAACTATTGCAACGCAGGATGCATCATTTCATTTAGAATTGATAAAGTAAGAGGATCAAACTTTCCTGCAAAAAAAGCATCTAAAACTTCTTGAAATATAGGATTAGTATTATTTGTTAAACTAAAAAGTGTCATTGAGGATTGCAGTTTGCGTGCATCGAGATCTTCAAAAATAGTTTCTATTGATTTCATTTTAAAACGTAGCAATGCTTCTGCGGATTCAATAAGATGTTTTCCAAGAATTGGATGCCCTAAGAATTCTTCGCTTTGTTGCAAATTTTCAATAGCATATAACTCCGATATTTCACTTTTTCCGAGTCCTTTTATCTGGGGAAATATAAACCACATCCAATGCGTTTCTTTTTTGCCGTCTTTAAGTTCAGAAAGAGCCGTAAGATATAGTTTGTTTTGTGCTTCTAAAAAGCGGTTTAGTCCATTATTTATTGCTGCCATTGGGGTGGTGGTTTTAATAATAAGTTTGAAAAATAATAAAAAATATAATACCACCTAAAAAATGTACAAAAATATGCGGTTAATTTAACCTCAAATTTTCTGATTGCTTGAAATGGATTACAAACATTCTTTTATGATTATGTTTCAGAACGGCAAAAATGGAAAATGATGGTCAAAGTAATCATTCAATCTTATTTAAATCGAGATAAAATCTAGACCCTAGAAAATTCAAAAATTAGGGTCTCGCTAAATTACCTCAACACTTGCAAACATTAGGTTCAAAGACATGTTCTTAGAATTTAGCACCAAAAAAATTGTAGAAAAATCAAAATGGTCCAGCGAACTATCTGAAATGAAAGGAACAACAGATGAAGCACGTTCAATCAATAGCTACCTTGATTTAATGAAATCAAAAGTATTAGGTGCTCAAATGGAGCTACTCCACCGCAACGAAGCATTATCATTGAAAACTTTAAAAATAAGTTACTAGGAACCGAAGAACGCCAAAGAATGCTCGTTCCTATTTTCGAAGACCACAACAACAAACTCACAGAGTTGATGGGAAAAGAATACGCACCAGGAACACTAGAACGCTACACTACTTCTTTGAAGCACCACCGCTACAACTAAAACAGCAATTCTGGACGCTATTATACAAGAAAGGAAAGTAGAACTATTTACCGAGCAAGGGCACGGATCGTTTGATCTAAAAAGAACAGCAAGGGAAGAAAATGTATTAAGTCCACTAAAACCCAATTGGCAAAACACACAATTGTTATTGCCTATTCCCGAAGCAGAACTACTGCTAAACACCAATCTTTTACCACAAAATACAGGATATTAGATGAAAATAGAGCTACAAATGGAAAAAATGGCTAATTGATAGTTTTAATTTTTTAATTATTGATTATTGTAATATTGAAAAGCCATCCCTGAACAGGAACAGCTTTTCACACACTTATAATTACAAATAACCAACTTGTAAAAGTTTACTATTTTATTGGTACCCCGGATTTTGTTTCAATTTACTATTTCTCTCCAATTGAACCTTCGGTATTGGAAGAATAGCTCTAAAATAGTCTTTAGGTTCTACACCGATGTCTCCTTTCTTTGAAAACCAGGACTTTCTTGAATATACTCCAAATCGTATTAAATCTTGTTTTCTATGTGCCTCTCCAACAAATTCCCAGGCTAATTCATCAAGGAAACCTCCATATTCAATATCCGCTCCTCCTTCGTAATTTGTAATTACTCCTGCCTTATAAGTACCGTATTTATAAACACTTCCTCCCAACAGTTTCGCACCTGTAACAGTTGCTTTGGCCGGATTAGTCTTTCTAAAATTTCTTTCTCTTACTTTTGTTACAATTGCTGCAGCTTCGGCAGCATTTCCTGTTCTTAACAAACACTCTGCTTTAATCATCATAGCATCGGCTAATCTGTAAAAAGGAACATCATTACTTGTTTGTGCAATTTGACCCTTACCAATTTCATATTTAACCATTCTATATCCTTCGTTAGGTTCGCAGCCATTAACATCTGTCAGGTAATTAAGATACTCGAATTGTATCTTTTTACTTGAATCATTTGGATCAGTTATCATTATTGGTTCTCCTTTACTATCAAACTGTTTTCCTCCTAACCAGCAATCTTTTAATCTCTGATCATCAGAATCATACGTATCTATAAATTGAGGTATTCCACCAGAACCATTCCAGGGCCCTCCTGCTAATTCATAAGTTGCCTGACTTTCAACCGCTAATGTTTTAAATGGCCAGTAACTTCCACCTGCTTTTTTTTGATCAAAAGGAATAGAAAATATCTGTTCTGAAGAAGATTGATTTTCTATTATGAAATTATCCAAATAATTAGTTGTCAAAGCAAACCCACCATTATTTATAACATCATTAACTTCAGCTAAAGCTTCGTTCCATTTTGGCGTTCCTATATAAACCTCAGCATTTAGATACAGTTTTGCCAAAGTCATCTCAGCAGCCCATTTTGTAACTTTTCCATAATACTTAGTTTCTCTCTTATTATTATCATTCAAATAAGGTAAAGCTCCTTTTAGTTCGCTTTCTACAAAATCATATACTTCTTTACCTGTATTTTGTTCTGGCAAAAATCCTTTAGGTAAATCATATTTGGTTACAATAGGAACATTTCTAAAATTATCTAATAATAAATAATAATAAATAGCTCTTAAAGCTCTTAGTTCCTGAAAAACAGTTTCTTTATTTTCAAGATCCGGTATTTGTTCTATCTGAAAAATAGCTTTATTGACATTATTTACACCTCCAAACAAATAAGCCCAATTCCCTTCTGCATGAGGTAGTGGAGCCTCATAAGTGTGTTGGTGCATTGTAATGTAATAATCTCCCCAGCCAATACCGTTTCTTAATGGCGTTACTATTAAATCTGATGATTCTTCGTATAAACAAAATGCCGCATCCCAGCCCCAATAAACATCTCTAAATGACGTATAAGCAGGTGCCATAAGACTTGCCAAATCTTCTGCCTTAAATTTAGTTTCCTCACCAATTACTTTATCATAAACATTCTCATCTAAATCGGTGCATCCTGTTCCTAAAAGTAGTAAGCCCGAAGCAAGGATTTTATATATTATATTTTTATTTTTCATTTTGAATTAATTTAAAAAGTTACATTTAATCCCAAAGTCATACCCGTTGTACTTGGATATTTATCCCTATTATCCATTCCTTGAGACGTAGGGTCTTCTCTTTTTATCTCCGGATCTAAACCTTTATATTTTGTAAACGTGGCTAAGTTATTCCCGGATACATACAATCGCATTGCATTGATGAATTTAAACGGCTTAACATCAAAATTATAGGATAAAGTTATGTTGTCAACCTTTACATAATCTCCTTGTTCAATATAATAACTTACATAAGTTGGATTATAATTTAATACCGCCTTACCATACACTTTGTCAGATGCACTGGACAGCATATTATAATCGGTTTTAGAATTTCCATAAAACATACGTTGACTATTTAGTATTTGAAAATCGAAAGCTCCTGTGAGCACCATACTTAAATCAAATTTTTTGTAGCTAAAAGTATTGGTCCAACCTGCATAATATTGCGGAATACCATTCCCTAAATATTGCTTATTCGTATCATTGTACATAGAAGGTTCAAGTGTTTTCCTTGTACCATCCGGCAATTCAACTATCCATTCTCCATTATTAGTAATATCTACCGATTTTAAACCCCAAAAATTACCTAATGATTGTCCAACTTCTAATCTATGCGTATCGAATGAAATAGGATCTCCAGTGTTTCCTCTATTTATATAATCTCCTTCAATTTGATATAAATTATTGGAAAGACTTGTTAACTTATTTTTGTTGTGTGAAAAAGTCATTGAGGAATTCCAAACAAAATTATCCGTTTTGACAGGAATTGTATTAAGAAGAATTTCTATACCTTTATTTTCCATTTTTCCAACATTGGCAGTAGTCCAATCATATACATTAGGAGGTTTTGGCACAGCGTATCTCCATAACATATCAATTGTTTTTTTACTATACAAATCAACACTTCCGCTAATTCTATTATTGAAAAATCCAAAATCAAGCCCCATATTGACTTCTGTTGTTTTCTCCCAACGCAAATCAGGATTAGGATTACTTACCGGTTCCAATCCTCTCACCCATTTTCCATCATTATAAAAATAGCCTTCATAATTGTACAATGTCAGTGACATATAAGAATCATTAGGAATTACTCCTGTTACTCCATAACCTGCTCTTAATTTTAAAGCATTTACAGTTTCAACATCTTTTAAGAAAGACTCCTTATTAATACTCCATCCTGCAGAAACCGCAGGAAAATTTCCCCATTGGTAATTTGCACCAAATTTAGAAGATCCCTCTCTCCTGATGCTAACCAATAAATCGTATTTACTATTAAAGTTATAATTCACTCTACCAAAGAATCCAATTAATGTATTGTCATCTTTATAACTTCCCATCCCTGCTAATCCATCCGTCAAAGCATTTCCTGAACCCAAATTATTATAGGAAAAAGCATCGGTAGGAAAATCAGAATTACTAGCCGAAAATCCTTGATTTACGATATATTGATAACTATAGCCTCCTAATACTGTAAACTCATGCTTATCTAAAATTTTATGGTATTTGGATGTTATCTCAACTAAATCAGTATCCGTCGTACCTGTATTCCTGGAAGCCACACCGTTTCGTAAATTTATCGAATTTGAATAATGTTTTTTGGTTTCTGCGTATCCGTTTAAGCCCGTGTTTTTATTCTTTGAAAATTGTGCCCCTACATCCCATCCTGGCAATAAATCAAGTGTCAGATTGGCTGAAAATCTTTGCCATGTATTATTTCTATCTTCTATTGTTTCATTTATAATAGCTACAGGATTATAATATTGAAACTTTGTTTTACCATCTTCTTTTTCAACATAAGTTCCATCTGAATTATATATAGGCGCAGTAGGATTTCTAATCATTGCCTGTCTGTAGGCATACGCTACTGTTCCTTCTGAAAGTCCCATATTTTGGGTTCCATTTAGTAAGTTCAAATTAATTTTTAGCTTATCATTGAACATACTATGATTAACATCAAATGAAAATCGATACTCTTTATTAAATGTATTGTTAAAAACACCTGTTTCATCTATATAATTAAGGTTCACAGTATAATTTGTTTTAACATTTCCTCCTTTTAAAGCTAAATTATGATTTTGAGCAAATCCACTTCCTGAAATTTGATCCAGCCAATTGGTATCAGCCCCAGCATCTACATAAGGTATTCTTAATCCTTGAGCGCGAAAATTTCTTTGTTGTGTGGCATCTAAAAAATCAGCCTTATTATAAAAATTATTTATTGTAGCAAATGTTGAATAGGTAATAGTTGGTGCGATGTCTTTGTTTACCGTTTTTGTGGTAATAAGAATAACCCCATTTGCACCTCTTGTTCCATAAATTGCAGCTGCTGAAGCATCTTTTAATATATCGATAGAAGCAATGTCATTTGGGGCAACGGTATTCATACTTCCCGGCACACCATTAATTAAGATCAAGGGACCAGCGTTTCCTAATAAAGTAGAAACTCCACGCAATGAAATATTAGATGATGCTCCCGGATCACCGGACCCATTACTAATTGTTAGACCTGCTACTTTACCTCTAATAAGATCTGAAGCATCTCTAATAGCACCTCTTGTAAAATCCTTCTCTTTTATACTGGCAATAGCACTGGTTACTCTTTCTTTTTTTTGAGTTCCATATCCTACAACAACTACTTCATTTAACTCTTGTGTATCTTCTTTTAGAATTACATCTACTTTATTCTTACTTTCAGTTGCTACTTCCTGAGAAATATATCCCATGTAACTAACTAATAAAGCAGAATTTTGGTTCTTAAGTACAATTTCAAAGTTTCCATCAAAATCTGACAAAACCCCATTGGAAGTACTCTTTTCCATAATACTCACTCCCGGCATAGGAACTCCGTTAACGTCTTTAATAGAACCCTGGATCTTTTTTTGCGCAAATGAGGTAAAAAAGATTAAAAGAAAAAAAGTAGTAAACCTCATTTTTTTCTTCCAAAGTTTACCTTCAAAAATTTGCATTACTGAAAAGTTGATAAAATTCATAACTTTTGTTTTTTGGTTTGGTTAAAAATTAATGCGCTATAATTAACATAATAATTAACATAATAATTACATAATGTTATTTTTATAATTGTAAAGTTATAGTATATGAACCTGTCGGTATAGCCAAGAATTTATCCTAAATCTATATTATATTATCCTGAAATTTGTTTTTTATATAAAAAACGAATAAGTATAAGAAAAAACGTATTGATAATGTTAATTAAATCAACAAACAATATCTATAAAGAAATTAACAAAACGATACCATTAAAAAATTCTAAAAAAAACTGATCAAAAAAAATATTATATTGACAGCTAAAATGTTAATTAATAAATAATTGATACTAAAAAACCAAATAGGCTCACCTTTTATAATAAAGATGAGCCTATTTGGTTTTAAGAAAATAATTATTTTTTTATTCTCCTAACCACATAGCTAATGCTTTTTGCTGCGTTTCGTTTATTGGTTGGAGAATCTTAAATGAATATTTTTTACCAGCAGCATTAGGTTCTTCATTTAATCGCAATCCAGCAAATGCTAAATAATAATTGTAATCTATTTCTTTAGTGGTATATACATATTCGAAAACAGAGGCTAAAGAAACACCTGCTGTAGCCTCGCAAGCCTGTTGAAATTCAGCATCTGTAAATCCACGCTGCATTTTTTTGTAATACTGCCAATACAAAAGACGCATCACATCATCTAAAGACTTGTTGTTTTCTGTAGCCTGACGAATAGCAAAGTCAAGTATAAGGCCTACCGCAGGTCCTTTTTCATAATAAGAAATGGTTTTATTAGCATCTTTACCCTGTTTGCCAAATGGTCCATCACTCCAGGTTTCAAAACTCGCCTGTACCAATGATTGATACGATTTTCCTGTACCATTCTCAAAAGCGTTAATACTATTTTCAAAATTACTAAATAGCATTTGATCACTAGTAAGTCCAGCCCTTTTTACAATTAAATATTCGTAATAAACAGATAATCCTTCACTTACCCAAAGTAGATTTGTTCGATTTCCTTTGTCATAGTCAAAAGGGCCTAGTTCCAGAGGTCTGATTCTTTTTACATTATAATGATGAAAATATTCATGTGCTAAAAAATTCATAACCGTATTCATTGCTTCCGGATTATCTAATCCGTTACCATCAAAACTTACAGTAGTATTGTTTAAGTGCTCTATCCCGCCTTGTCCGGGACCAATTCCTATAAAAGTATATTGCGTATATGGAATATCGCCAATAACAGCCACAGCAGCTTCAACAACTTTTTTGAGATTACTCATAAAAACAACCTTATCAAAATTACCTAATTTATACCCTATAAAGCGGTGTTCAATCCCTTTAACCTTAAACGAAGGCAGCTCTTCTAAATCTCCAATTAATACTGGGCAATCATACAAAATATCAAAATCGGGGGCGAAAAATTCATCCTCTTTTCCTGAAATAGTTTCCAGTCCTGTTACAATTTTAAATCCTTTTTTAACTCCTGCTATTTTTACGCTGACAGGTGTATTTAAATTTTCATCCCTATACACAAACAGGCTATTCGGAATTATATAGGTATAAGTTGCATCTAAAAAGCTATTGGCAACAAATTGCTTATCTGCTTTTACATCATAACTCAATGTAAAGGGTTTGTTTTTTAAAACTTTAACCCTCCAGGTATTTTCATTTATTTTATTTACAGCAATTTCTTTAGTATTGCTTTTGGCAGCAAAATTTTCTACCATTTTGCTATAATTCATCATCTGATAATAGCCTGGCATCCAGTTTGGCATTTTAAAATCAATAGTTTCATCTTTCCCTCCGGCACATTGAAGTTCTACATGAAAATAATGATTCTCAGGATTTGGCATTGAGACGGTATACCGCATAACAGGTTTTGCAGATTGCGAGTAAACATCTGTTTGAAATCCTGTTAGAATATTCAAAAGCAAAACAAACACAAAAACAGGTCTGTACATATTGAATAAAATTTGTTGATTTTTCATAAAATTACTAATTTACATACGCTCAAATGCCCCGAATATTAATCACTTGGCATTTCACTATCTTTACTAAAGCTAAAATTGCTACTGGATCAAATTCTACTGAATTGTATTTATCTTTTGGAAATTTTATACGAACAATGCTCTTTAAAGAAACCCCGTTCATCTCCTTTTTATAAAAGTTCCCATGAAGCGGAAACAGGACTCCCAATACTCCTCTTATCAATTTGTACTCATTAAAAGGAAAATCCACAAACCCTCTGGAATATTTAAGAACTCTTGAGATTGTTTATGCTTTCTGTTTCTTTGCATTTCTTTAAAATATACGGAATGGTAACCTCTGCATTCACTTCAATCTTTGGTTTCCAAAAATCATCCGTTAAATGAACATGGGTAAAATCGACAGGCTGAATGGGATAATCTATTTTTTGAGAATAAAAAACACTGCTTATTCCACATAAAAAAGCTAATGCTGTTCTTGTAATATTTGCTATCATGGTAATATCTGATTAATGTTTTGTTGATGAAGCCCTAAATGGTTTCTCTTATTTATCTTTTTTATCTTTATTCACAAAATAGTAATAGATTGGAATTCCTAATAACACAATAGCTAATCCCGGCAAAGAAGAACTGTATTTGTATATCAGCAACATAATGCAAATACTCGAAGCCGTAACGATATAAATGGCAGGTAATACCGGATAACCTATTGCCTTGTAGGGTCTGTCTAACTCCGGTTTAGTTTTTCTCAATCTAAAAATACCCGCAATAGTTAAGATGTAAAAAATTAAAACCACAAAGATTACATAATCTAACAATTCATTGTATTTTCCGCTCAAACACAGTACAGAAGCCCAGATACATTGCATCCATAAAGCTTTTTCAGGAACTCCATTTTTATTTAGTTTTGATAATTTCTTAAAAAAAAGACCATCTTTAGCCATTCGATGATACACTCTTGCTCCAGAAAGAATCAATCCATTGTTGCATCCAAAGGTTGACACCATCAACAATATAGCAATAATATAAGTTCCTGAAGCTCCAAAAATGTGCTGTGAAGCTGCTACACCCACACGATCATTTTCGGAATGTGCTATCTCATCTAAAGTAAGAACCGATAAGTACATTATATTGGTCGCAATATAAATAAGGCTCACAATCAGTGTTCCTAAAAATAGACTTCTACCAATATTTTTAGAAGGATTTTTTATTTCACGTGCAATAAAAGTGACATTATTCCACGAATCACTACTAAACAAACTACCCACAAGACTAGCTGCAACCGCTCCCATTATAGCAAATCCTGAATAAGGGATCAGTGTATTCCCTTCTAATTTGTTTATAGAAAAACCGGTACTCCAATTGGCTTTCCAGACATCGGCTCTTGCAGCCAATATGAAACCAAAAATAATCAGACCAAATAATGCAATTAGTTTTACCAATGTAAAAACGGTTTGGATAATCTTACCTTCTTTGACACCTCTGGTATTAATATAAGTAAGAAATACAACCAGAATAATAGAGGTTAACTGAGCCGCCGATATTTGCAAAAAACCTAAATCCAATAGTATATTATTTTCGCTCAACGAAGGAAAAACATAAGCCGAAAATTTGCTAAAAGCCACACCTACTGCTGCAATAGAACCTGTTTGAATAACAGCGAAAAAACTCCATCCGTATAAAAAACCAGTCAGTGAATTAAAAGATTCCCTAAGGTAAACATATTGCCCTCCAGCTTTTGGAAACATTGCACTTAATTCCCCATAACTTAAAGCCGCAGCGATTGTAAGAAATCCTGTAAGCAGCCAAACCAGCAGTAAAGCTCCAGCCGAACCTACATTACGAACAATATCCGCACTTACTATAAAAATCCCTGACCCAATCATAGATCCGGCAACTATCATCGTAGCGTCTAATAAACCCAGTGACCTTTTAAAATTGTTTTTCTTTGTTGATGATTTCATTAATTGGTTGGTTAATTTGGTTATTTTTTGGGTTAATTATTTTTTTAATATGAAACAGAAATATAAGTTTAAAGCAACTACACTTTTTACCCTAATTAAAATCTTTCTACCTCAAATGCTTTAATCTCTATACTTGTAGGCACTTCATTAATTATTTCAGAAACTAATTTTCCGGTACCAGGACCAAGACTTAGCCCCATCATAGAGTGCCCTGTTGCGACTACGACATTTTTATATTTCTTAATTTTACCGATATAAGGCAAACCATCTGCAGAACAAGGCCTATATCCGTACCAAATATCTTTTTCTGCTGGCTTTTCAATTTGAAATTCGGGTAAAAAATCCTTAACAGCATTTAATACACCATTGATTCTTTCGTATTGTGGTTTGGCTGTAGTTGGCACTACTTCCATTGTTCCGCCAAATCTGATTTTATTTCCATCCATAGGCGTAATTGCAACTCTTCCTTCAGCAAGAATCATCGGATGGTTCAGCTTATAGTCTGAATCTTCTAAGGTTAATGAATATCCTCGGCCTGGCATTAATGAAATCTTCGCACCTGCTAACTCAGCAATTTCTTTAGACCAGGATCCTGTCGCAATAACAACATCATCAGCTGGATATGCGTTTTCTTTAGTAATCACTTTAGTAACTGCTCCATTGCTTTTCTCAAAAGATTGTACTGTTTCGCCATATTTAAATTCTACTCCATTTGCTATTAGCAGTTTTTTTAAACCATCCATTAATTTATCCGGATAAACATGAGCATCACAATCAAATTTTATTGCTCCAATCGCATTTATTTTTGTTTGAGATTCCAAAGCCTGTAACTCTTCATAATTCAATAAGCTAACATCAAGTCCTAATTCTTTTGCTTTTTCGACAGTATGATGCGCATGTTCTGCAACTTTTTCTGTCTGAAAAACTTCTAACATTCCTTTGTGTTCGTAAGCAAAATTAAAATCAGGAATTTTGGACCATTCTTCAAACTCGTGCTGACTTAATAAAGAAATATCTCTGAGCGGAATTGCCGATTTAATAACATTTTTGTTTGTGGCGCTTTTTGCAAAATTCAGTCCCCAACCAATTAAATTTTTGTTTAAGGAAGGCTTTACATAAAATGGACTCTTAGAATTGAACATCCATTTGAACCCCTGCCAAATAATTCCTGGCGCAGCCAATGGTATAAAGTGACTTGGACACACATAGCCGGCATTACCGTATGAACAGTTGTTTTCAAAATTATCTTTATCGATAACGGTGACTTTACAGCCACTTTGCTGTAAATAAAAAGCGGAACTAAGTCCAATAATTCCACCACCAATTACTACTACGTTTTTCATACAAAATTGTATCTGATATTATTAAAATTTATAAAATTTCCAGTTTGTTTTAAAATCTCTTTCCAGCTTTTGATTTGTTAAAATGGCTCTCAACAATTCGATTGGCATACTGTTTTCATGCAAAATAGCATCGTGATATTGCTTATAACTCATTTTCCCGCCCGTTACCAATTCGTTTTTCAAAGACATAAACTGCAATCCTCCCAGCATATAAGCAATTTGATACAAAGGACTGTAGCCTCCTTCAAAAGAGCGTCGTACTTCGCCTTCGGCATTGGCACTCTCATGTCCCACTCTGTCTACTAAAAAGTCGATACACTGCTGTGGGGTCCATTTTCCTAAATGATAGTTTAATGAAAATATAATTCTGGCACAACGATGCATACGCCAAAACAGCATTCCTATTTTTTCTTCGGGTGTCTGAGGAAATTTTAAATCCCACAATAACATTTCCCAATACAATGCATTGCCTTCAATCCAAAATGGTGTATCAAAATGACGATAGGATTTATATCGGTTGCCCATAAATCCTTGCAAATGATGACCCGCAATTAATTCATGATGCACCGTAGCACGTGAAAAATTTGGATTATTTCCCCGCATACTCATCATTTTTTCATCATAAGTCATCGTATTCGTTGGGTACGAAATAATAAGTGATTCACCTCCTAAAAAGAAAGGATTTACCTTTTGTGCTTCTGGAGACATCATGTACATTCTCCAGGTTTCTTCTGCTATTGACGGAATTGTTACGAGATCATTCTTTTTCAAAAAATCAACCGATTGATTGTATAAGTCAAACATGGCCTGAGGCTGATCCCCAGGAGCAACGAATGAATTTTTTACTTTTTCCTGAGCCGCTTTCCAATTATCGCCAAACCCCATTGCCTGAGATGCTTTTAGAAGTTCAGTATCGCACCAGGCAAACTCTTTGTTGGCTATTTTTACCAAATCTTCCGGGGTGTAGGGAATATATTCCGTTTCAAGCTGACGGATTAATTCGTCTCTGCCAATTGGATTTCCGACAATGCCACTAGGATCTTTTTTTTGAGTTGCGGCAATAGTTTCTTTTGATTTTAAAACCGCTCCATAATCTGCTAAAAGGCCATCTAATTCTTCGTAGGTTTTAGGAACCCACCACGTAAATAAAGGATCATATCCGTTGTAAAAATTATAGTAATTTTTAAGTGCTCCCTGAAGTGCTTTTGCATGCAGTACTGCAAAAACAGCATATTCCTTTTCTAAATCTTTTGTTTCACCAACTGTTTTAATGTGCTCTTTGATAGTTTTACATAATGCGTTCATTTCTTTAGCAACCGATTCTGCATTGACTTTACTGCCCCTAAGTCGTGGTTTTACCATTGTATAAATCTGATCTTCAAAAGGAAAATAGGGTTTTATTTTGTCGTATTTTTTTTGCTGCAGGACCAATTCAGACTTTTCGCTATTCAAATTTTTATTAAATAGAATGTAATCCACTTGGCCATTAATATTCATAGTATCAAAATCCAACCCTTTAAGTGTTTCCTGATATTGTGCAATTAATTTTAATAGACGTTCTCTTCTTTCGGGAGTATTGTAATTATTGTTCTCAAAATGATTTCCATAAGTATCAGCTGTACTGACCACGGAATAAAATCTCATAATACTTCCCTTATCAGCTTCATATTGAATCATTGTATTGTTTACTTCACTGGTTTGCTGATACAAATCCATATTTGAAGTTTGTGCTGCGCTAGTTCCTGGTAACATTATTAATAATTTTAGAAAAAGAAAAAGTTTAATTTTAGTACAAATATTACCCATAGCTCTATATTTTTTTACGCTTACATATTTTTCGATCCAGAAACATTAGTATTGCTATAATAATTCATCGTTGTTTCTACTTGGAGCATCTACACCGAGTAAATGTTTTACAAAAAAATCACGCTTACGTTTTCTTCCATAAGGCCCACCATCGCTATGACCAACTCCTGGCAAAGGCAAAAATTCAAAGGTTTTTCCACATTTGATTAATTCGTCAGCCACACGATAAGTAGATTCCGGCGGAACATTTTCATCTGCCTCGCCAATGATTAGCAATAAATCTCCTTTAAGGTTTTTAGCATTAGTCACATTAGATTGTTCTTCGTAGTTTTTATCAACAGGATAACCCATCCATTGCTCGTTCCACCATTGTTTATCAACCCTGTTGTCATGGCAGCCACATGCCGCTACACCTGCTTTGTAAAATTCAGGATGAAATAAAAGACCTCCTAATGCATTTTGCCCCCCTGCCGATGTACCGTACAATCCTACTCTTGAATCATCTACATAAGCATATTTTTTTGCCAAAGCTTTTATCCAGAGAATTCGATCTTCAAAACCGGCGTCTTTTAAATTTTTCCAGCAAACATCATGAAAAGCTTTTGAACGATTAGCAGTACCCATACCATCAATTTGTACCACAATAAAACCTAACTGCGCTAAACTTTGCATTTCTGTAGTGTAACGGTCCATAAAATTTTTGGGAACAAAAGAATCCTGTGGTCCTGCATAAATACTTTCAATTACAGGATATTTTTTATTTGGATCATAATTAGCGGGACGGCATATTATTCCCCATATATCCGTAACACCATCTCTGCCTTTTGTATGAAAAGGTTCCGGTAAAGACATTCCTGTTGCCAAATAATCTGCAGCGTCTGATTTTTCAAGATCGATTATTTTTTTTCCATCTAGTGTTCGACGAAGTTCTATTACTGTTGGCACATTAGGTTCCGAATAAGTATCTACATAAAACTGCTTATTGGGTGAAAAATTGACTATATGATTTCCTTTAGCCGGTGTAAGATTAATTAATTTTTTCCCATCGAAACCAATGCGGTAATGATGTACGTAATAAGGATCTTCACCTGCATTTATGCCACTTGCTGAAAACCATATTTCTTTTTTATTCTCATCAATACTGTCAATGCTTCTTACCACCCATTCGCCTTTGGTAATCTGTTTTTCTTTACCATTCAGGCTATTTACCAAATAAAGATGTCTCCAGCCGTCTTTTTCTGAAGTCATAACAATCTGGTTGCTCTCTTTAAGATAGTGTGTAAATAATCGGGATTCGTAAATAAAAGTTTTCGTTTTTTCATCTACTATCGAACGCGCTTTTCCTGTAGCAGCATTTACTTCCAATATTCTAAATCGCTGATGACCGCGATCTACTTTTTCATAGGTAAAATAACCTAAATCCCCTTTTCTCCAATGCAATTCAGGAGCATCAAAAAAATCAATTATTGGTGTATCTACTTTTGTTGCTTTTTGATTTTCAACATGAAACAAATACATTTCTAAAGTTGTAAAAGGATCTCCGGGCTGTTTATAAGGTTCCGAATGTAATTCTCCTCTCGTTGTATTCGCTACAGAAGTTAAAACATAATAAACAGGTTTATCAATTACGGGTGTAATATGATATCCAACTACGTAATGACTATCAGGCGACCACGCCAAAGAACCATACGGTTTTTCTTTGGTACCATCTTTTGTGAATTGAATAGATTCACCTCCATCAACCGGCTTTACAAATACATTGTTTTTGTTGATAAAAGCGATCCATTTTTTGTTGGGCGAAATACTATCGGTTCGAAAGGAATTCCATCTAGCCCACTGACGGTTTAACTTAGGGTATTTTTTAGGGTCTTTAGTTAATGCGTTTATCTTTTTAATACTGTAGTCAGATAACAATACTTCAAAATAACTTTTATCATATTTCAGAGTAATCAATTTTGTCCCGGCATCATAATTTAAACTATCAATAACTAAACTTTTCTCAGAAAGTACTTTTCCGGTGTTTTCGCTTAACGCTTTTTTTAGTTTAGCGGTATCAAACAATTCACTTTTTACACCTTTTACAGCATCGACCAGTATATATTCCCTAACACTGTCTTTTAAAATATTGCAATACCAAAATGATTTTTCATCAGGCTGCCAATTTGCGCGTATACTTGTTTTGAAAACGGTATTCTTAACAGCATCATCTAATTGTGATGCTTTTTTGTATCGTTCTAAAATTTCACTTTTAGAAGGCTGATAAGGTGTAATTTCTTTGTTCTGCGCATAAAAATTACAACTAAGAAATAAGGCAAAAAATGTAACTGGTATAATATTTTTCATAAGTGACTAGATATGAGAACCCTTTTTTTTATACTTATTTCAAAAGCAACTTCATTTTTTATTGAAAAACAATTAGTTACCAACAATAGTAAAGAGTTTTTATTAATAAATTAGGAACACTTGATGTTTATGCAAAACAGTAATTTGCAGCACACAATGTCGGTAGGTTAAGGATTAAATGACAAATTGATTGCTGATTTTTGATTAACGATTTTTGATTTTAGATGTAAAAAAGCCTGATAAAATCTATAATCTAATTTTTATTCACACCTATCTGAAATCAAAAATCGTTAATCTTCAATCTAAAATCCCTTAACTTAATAATATTGCTACAGTACCTGGAATCCGTGAGCATACGGATCATCTTCTTCGTCAATTATTATATTGTTATACCCATAGACTTTTGCCCAGCCCTGAATACTGGGAACAATCGCTTTAATAGCTCCGATTGCCGTTTCTTCTTCAATTCGTCCCACGAACTTACTTCCTATATAGCTTTCATGTATAAACTCCTCCCCCATTTTCAGAAGTCCTTTAGCGTGTAATTGCGCCATACGTGCAGATGTACCGGTTCCACAAGGAGATCTGTCGATAGCTTTATCTCCATAAAAAACTGCATTTCTTCCTGATGAAGACGGATCGATTGGAGAACCTGTCCAAAGCATATGACTAACATCCCTAATCGTATCATTTTCAGGATGTATAAATAAATTTGGGTATTTTTCGTTTATTTTTTTTCTCACTGCCTGACTGTATTGCACGATTTTGCTTGCCGTAAAATCCTGAATTCCGGAGAAATTTTTCTGAGGATCAACAATTGCGTAATAATTTCCGCCATATGCTACATCAAAAACCAACTTCCCTAATTCCGGACAATCAATAGTTAAGTTTTCGGCTGCTAAATACGATTTTACATTCGTTAATTTAACCCATTCTACTTTTTTACCAACCTGCTTATACTCTATTTTAACTAATCCCGCAGGAGCTTCCATGTTTATTTTTCCTGCCACTTTCGGGCTAACTAATCCTTCCTCTATTGCAATGGTAATAGTACCAATTGTACCATGTCCGCACATTGGCAAACAGCCGGAGGTTTCGATAAATAAAATTCCGAAATCATTTTCAGGATTACTTGGCGGAAATAAAATACTCCCACTCATCATATCATGTCCGCGAGGTTCAAACATCAATCCTTTACGAATCCAATCATATTCGCTCAAAAAATGTTGTCTCTTTTCGCTCATGTTAGCCCCAATTAAATTAGGGCCACCACCAGCTACAACTCTTACAGGATTTCCACAAGTATGTGCATCTACACAAAAGAATGTTTTTCTAGCCATTTTTTAAATTGAATCAGTTGTTTGAACATTATTAACTAATCTGGAAAGTCCCAGAGGATTTTCATTTTGTAAAGCTTCAGGCAGCAAATCATTCGGCCAGTTCTGATAACTAAAAGGTCTGACCCATCGCTTAATGGCATCAATTCCAACTGCTGTAAATCTGGAATCGGAAGAAGACGGATAAGGCCCTCCATGTACCATAGCAGGACAAACTTCTACACCAGTAGGCATACCATTAAAAATGATACGGCCTACACGATTCCCCAGGGCATCTACAACATCATTAAAAGCCTTAATTTCAGTTTCTTCCCCCAAAACGGTACCGGTTAACTGCCCTTCTAATGCATTAATTACAGCAATTAACTCAGCTTTGTTTTCACACTGTACAACCATTGAAAAAGGTCCAAAAACCTCTTTGTGTAAAACAGAATTTTTTAAGAAATCTTTTCCTGATACCGTAACTATTTTTTGAGAAGCATAATTTGGCTTCTCATTTTTATCATAAGCAGCTACTACTTCTACACCTTCTTGTGAGCTCAATGACTGATTATTACTTTGATAATTTTTATGAATGGATGGATTCAGCATACAAATAGGATCAATTTTTAAAACCTCACCAGCCAATTGATTAATAAAAGTTTCTAAATCGTCATTTTTAATTCCTAATATCAATCCGGGATTAGTACAAAACTGTCCTGCACCAAGCGTCACAGAACCAGCACTTGCTACAGCCCACTTTTGCGAATTTTGTTTTAATGCTTCCGGAAGAATGACAACAGGATTAATACTGCCCATTTCTGCAAAAACCGGAATTGGTTCAGGTCGCTGAGCCGCCAAATCGTATAACGAACGACCTCCTTTTATACTTCCTGTAAATCCTACTGCTTTTACTAATGGATCTTGTACCAATTGCACACCCACTTCAATGCCGCTGCTATTCAAGTTGGAGAAAACGCCTTCCGGCATTTTTGTTTTCTGAGCGGCTTTTATAACTGCCGATGCAACCATTTCACTAGTGCCGGCATGCATCGGATGACTCTTTACAATTACCGGGCAGCCAGATGCCAATGCGGATGCTGTATCACCACCTGCAGTAGAATAAGCAAATGGAAAATTACTGGAACCAAAAACAACCACCGTACCTAATGGCCGCATCATTTTACGGATATCAACTTTAGGCAATGGCGTTCTGTCTGGAATGGCTGTGTCAATTGTAGCTTCTACCCAGCTCCCCTGTTCCACTAACTCAGCAAAGGCATTAAGCTGACCAATGGTTCTGCCTCTTTCTCCTTCAGCACGTCCTTTTGGCAAACCGGATTCCTGACAATAAACCTCAAGCAAATTATCTCCTAAAGCCATGATTTCTTCAGCAATTGTTCTAAGAAAAAGTGCTTTTTCTTTGCCGGAAGCTCTTTGAAAAGATAAAAATGCTTTATCTGCAATAGATGTGGCTAATTTTATTTCATCACTACTTGCTTCAGTGAACTGCCAGGGATTTTCTATATTAAGTTGTGGGTCAAAGGTTTTGAAAACTTTATCTCCACCAGCTAACAACTGACTGCCTATATAATTTTTTCCAGTAATCATTTTTATTTGTTTTTGATTGGGTATTGTATTTATAAGATTGAAAAACATTTTCAAAATCTAAACCTGAATTTATATCCTTTTATAGTCAGGAAGCGTCGGTCTTGTTGCTAAAGAACTATTAATAATAGCCAAAACCCTTTCTCTTTCAGCACCCATTAATGGTACTCTTGGAGCACGTACATATTCGGTCCCTAAACCTGCTCCAACTTCTGCTAATTTAATATTCTGAACCAATTGTGGATTAATATCCAACTCTAATAAAGGTAAAAACCAACGATAAATTGTCAGTGCTTCCTGGATTCTTCCCGCTTTTGCTAATTTATAAATCGCAACAGTTTCTTCCGGAAAAGCATCAACTAATCCTCCAACCCATCCGTCTGCTCCCATTAGCAAACTTTCAAGACCTAATGTATCCACTCCGGTTAGTACTTTTAATCTGGATCCAAAACGATTAATGATTCTGGTTACGTTAGAAATATCCCTTGTAGATTCTTTTACAGCCTGAATGTTATCAAAAACCATCAGTTCTTCAAACATATCCAGGGTAACCTCAATTTTATAATCAACCGGGTTGTTATAAATCATAATTGGCAGCGAGGTACTTTTAGCAACATCAGAAAAATACTTTACAGTTTCATAATCAGTTGATTTATAACGCATAGGAGGCAACATCATTAAACCTTTGGCTCCATTAAGCTCTGCTTTATTAGCCGCTTCAATAGCTCCTCGTGTTGTTTGTTCAGCAATATTCATTATCACAGGAACTTTTCCGTCAACGATACGAACAGTCTCTAAAATCAACTCTTTCTTTTCTTCCTCTAATAACGTACTGGCTTCCCCTAGTGTTCCTCCAAGGATAATACCTTCAACACCTGCATCTAATTGAGCGGTAAGGTTCTTACCAAACATTTTAAAATCTAATGTGTCTTCAGCAGTAAAATTTGTGGTTACAGCTGGCATTACCCCTTTCCATTTAATATTCATAATAATAGTATTTTTTTAATTAATTTATTTATTCAAAGGTATTAAGTCAGGCGTAATAACTTAATTAAGCATGTTATCTAAAACAAATACTATATTATCTTATTTGCGCCAATATTGTAAAAAGTAGGCTAATTTTAATGCACCTTTTAATTTAATTACTACCTTTCACTTAACATCCAAAAAAAACCACGAGCATGAAAATTTTTCCGTTTAAAATTCCCAAATCAAATGAGGGAGCCTTTATTTATCAAGAAGATAGAGAATATATTTTTTATGATAAATACCATCAACATGAAGAAATCCAGATTAGTTATATTAAAAGAGGAGAAGGTACCGTTTTAGTGGGAGATATGATCTCTGAATACAAGGAAGGTGACATCCTTATATTAGGTAGCAATTTACCGCATGTTTTTAAAAGTGATAAATCCGAAAGTAAAAAACTATCTGTTATGGTAACCATTTTCTTTACCAAAGATGCATTTGGAAAAAACTTTTTTAATATGCCGGAATTAAGCAATATAGAACCCTTTTTTGAGGCTATTAAAAACGGTGTAAAAATATCCAGCAACAAACCCTCTGTTTTAAAAAAATTCAAGAAGTTTAAAGAGGCTGACAAATACGATCAATTTTTAATTTTCTTTCATTTATTAAAAGCATTTTTCGAAGCTGAAAAAAAACTGCTTTCCAGTTATGTTTTTAATAAACCTTTTACAGACGCCGAAGGAAAAAGAATGCAAATGGTTTTTGATTTTGTCATGAACAATTATCAAAAGAATATCACTTTAGATGAAGTTGCTCAAATTGCCACCATGACTAAAAATGCTTTTTGCAAATACTTTAAAACGCGTACGAATAAAACTTTTTTTCAATTTTTAATTGAAATCAGGATTGAGCATGCCGCTAAACTACTTATTAAAAACAAAGAATTATCAGTCATTGAGATTTCGGAATTGAGCGGATTTAATAATATTTCGAATTTCAACAGAAAATTTAAGGAAATTAAAAAGAAGACCCCGTTTGAATTTAAGAACTCATTGGTCAATTCATAATATATTGCAATTTGCTTTTTATTTTCGCTTAGCAATGAAAGCAAACAGACCTTATGTTTTAAGAAATCTATATTTTTTAAAATATCCAATTTTTATATTTTTTAAAGAAAAATAGATGAATATAGTATTTAATATTGATAATAAAATCCATCTTATTCTTTAAAAAACCAGCTATTTTTGAAAAGCAGCGCTTTTTTTACTTAAAACAAGTTGCTAAACAACTATATGTAAACTTCTCAAAACTTAAACAACATGAATAAAAAGTATTTCCTAACTTTTATTTTTCTAGGTATTACTCTAATTTCTTTTGGCCAGAACACTAAAAAACATACGCTTGCAGATACTTTGAGAGGGAGTTTAACTCCGGAAAGGCAATGGTGGGACGTATTGCGTTATGACATTACCGTACAACCTGATTATGATAACAAAACAATACAAGGGAGTAATTTTATCACTTATAAAACAGTTAAGGGGGAAAAAAATACCAAAATGCAAATTGACCTGCAAGAACCTTTGGTCATTGATAGTGTTATTCAGTTGGGGAAAAAATTAAACTTCAAAAAAGAAGGCACTGTCTGGTATATCGAAACCCCTAAATCTAAGGCAGCAACCACTCATAAAATAGACCTTTTTTATCACGGAAAAGTTCATGAAGCCATAAAAGCGCCCTGGGATGGTGGCTGGATTTGGACAAAAGATTCTTTAGGACGCCCCTGGATGACTGTAGCTTGTCAGGGACTTGGAGCATCAATTTGGTATCCTTGCAAAGACCATCAAAGTGATGAGCCTGATCAGGGTGCCAGCCTTACTATGATTGTTTCTGATACGCTAACAGCTATTGCAAATGGAAGACTGGAATTTAAAAAAGAAAATAATAATGGTACTACAACTTATAAATGGGCAGTTGTTAATCCTATTAGCAATTATTGCATCATTCCGTATATAGGTAAATATGTAAACTTTAAAGAAAATTATAAGGGAGAAAAAGGAAATTTAGATTTGAACTATTGGGTGCTGGACTATAATTTAGATAAAGCCAAAAGTTACATGCCTACAGAAGTACACAATATGTTGAAAGCTTTTGAATACTGGATGGGTCCTTACCCTTTTTATGAAGACGGCTACCAACTCATTGAAACCTCGCACACAGGAATGGAGCACCAAAGTGCTGTTTCATACGGTAATCATTATAAGCCTGGCTACCGCGGAAACGATGGTTCCGGAACGGGCTGGGGAATGAAATGGGATTTTATCATTATTCACGAAAGTGGACACGAATGGTTTGGCAACAACATCACAACAAACGACTTAGCTGATATGTGGGTTCACGAAGGCTTTACCAATTACAGTGAAACTTTATTTGTTGATTATATTTTTGGGGAACAGGCCGGTAATGAATACAATGCCGGAACCCGAAAAGGAATAAGAAATGACAGACCAATCATTCCGGATTACAACGTAAATGCACAAGGAAGTGGAGACATGTATCCAAAAGGCGGTAATATGCTGCACGCTATTCGTCATGGAATTGATAATGATGCTCTTTTTCGAAATGTCATAAGAGGTTTAAACAAGGAATTTTATCATCAGACTGTTACTTCTAAACAAGTCGAAGATTATGTTTCGAAACAGCTAAAATTCAATTACGCTAAGGTATTTAATCAATATCTGAGAACAACACAAATTCCAAATTTTGAGTTTTATTTTAACAAAGACAAAACAAAAGTTTTCTACCGTTATACCAACTGTGCTGCAGGATTTAATTTGCCATTAACCTTAAAAAATGATGCTGCAAAGATCAGAATAGTACCTTCAGGTAAGTGGCAAAACAGCAGTGTAACAAAAGCACAGGAAGCGCTATTCAATGAAGAAGCTATAACAAAAATGTACTACATAAATCCAACTTTAATTTCACAATTAAAATAACATTGAACCTCCGTTACTAATTTATAATATCCTACGATGAAAAAAATACCACATCTCTTTTTTTATTTATTACTTAACTTATTTTTTATTTCCACCCATTCACAAAAATTAAAATGGACTAGTGACAGCAGTGGCTATTATACAGTAGAAAAAGGTGAAATCATAAAATATACCTTGCCCGATTTTACTCGTACTAAAATAATTGATGCTGCACAGCTTATACCGAAACAAGGTTCAAAATCATTAGAAATCAAGGATTATGAGTTTAGTAAAGATGGCAAATTAGTTTTAATTTATACCAACTCAAAAAAAGTATGGAGACGGGAAACAAGAGGTGATTATTGGCTGCTAAACACGGAGAAAAAAGAAATACATCAGATAGGAAAAGGAAAACCGGCATCTTCATTAATGTTTGCTAAATTATCACCTGATAACAAATCTGTCGCCTATGTAAGCAATCATAATTTATATGTGGAAGACATTGAAAGCCAAAAAATAACGCCATTAACCAAAGACGGAACAGACCGATTAATAAACGGGACTTTTGACTGGGCTTATGAAGAAGAATTTGATTGCAGAGATGGTTTCCGATGGAGTCCTGACGGGAAAAACATTGCTTTTTGGCAAATTGACGCCACAAAAATCAAGAATTTTTTATTAATCAACAATACCGATTCTATATACTCTTACACAGTTCCGATAGAGTATCCAAAAGCCGGAGAAGATCCTTCTGCCTGCAAAGTTGGGGTTGTCGATATTTCGACACAGCAAACCATCTGGATGAATGTTCCGGGCGATTCAAAACAACATTACATTACGCTCATGCAATGGATTCCTGATGGCTCGTCTATCATGCTGGAACAGTTAAACCGCAAACAAAATGAGGCTAAACTATTTTTATGCAATCCTAAAAATGGTGATGCCAAATCCATTTATGAAGAAAAAAACAACTCGTGGGTAGATGTACTGACTACTGAAAACCTGGGCTGGAAATGGATCAATAACGGAAAAGATTTTCTTTCTCTTTCAGAGAAGGACGGTTGGCGTCATCTCTATCGAATGGATAAAAATGGAAAATCAGAAACACTAATAACGAAAGGCAATTATGATATCATTAGCCTTGAAGCGATAGATGAAAAAAACGGATTTGCTTATTTTTTAGCTTCTCCGGAAAATGCAACGCAACAATATTTATATAAAATAGCATTAAACGGAAAAGGAAAACTAATAAAAATGTCTCCCGGTGAGCAAGTAGGGACACACAATTATACGTTGACTCCTGATGCCAAATATGCACAACATAGTTTTTCTAACCATAAGAACCAACAGGTTACAGAATGGATAAGTCTTCAAGATCACAAAACGATTAAGGAAATAAACAGTAATAAAACACCAGGCGGAAACGTAGAAATGATTCAAATCACTACTGCTGATAATGTTACGCTTGACGGCTGGATGATAAAACCAACCCCATTTGATGAAACAAAAAAATATCCGGTATTATTTTACGTTTACACTGAACCTGCGGGAGCAACTGTAAAAGATGCTGCCGGTTTTGCCGGAACACGTTTATACAAAGGAGATATTGCTGCAGATGGCTACATCCAGATCAGCTTAGATGGCAGAGGGACTCCAGTTCCTAAAGGTGCTGCCTGGAGAAAATCGATCTACCAAAACATCGGAATTATAAACGTTAGAGATCAGGCTATGGCTGCCAAAGAAATTTTAAAATGGTCCTTTGTCGATGCGGATAGAATTGCAGTCTGGGGCTGGAGCGGCGGTGGCTCTACAACACTAAATCTATTGTTTCAATATCCGGAAATTTACAAAACAGGGATAGCCATTGCTTCTGTTCCAAATCAATTATTGTATGACAATATTTATCAGGAACGTTATATGGGTTTGCCGCAAGAAAATAAACAACCTTATATAAATGGCTCCCCAATTACGCATGCCAATAACCTTAAAGGCAATTTATTACTTGTTCATGGTACCGGAGATGACAATGTACATTACCAGGGAGCTGAAATGCTTGTTAACGAATTAGTAAAAGATGGGAAATATTTTCAAATGATGAGTTATCCAAACCGTACCCATAGCATTAATGAAGGTGCCGGAACTACGGAACATTTATCGCAATTATTCACACACTATCTGAAAGAAAATTGCCCTGGCGGAGCAAGATAAACAAATACAAAAAACATGTTTAGTAAAGAAACTTATAGCAATAGAAGACAAGTCTTAAAAAAAGCAATTGGCAGTGGACTTATCATATTACCAGGAAACGAAGAAGTTGGAATGAACTACAGAGATAATATCTATCATTTCAGACAAGATAGCAGTTTTTTGTATTACTGCGGAATTGACACTCCTAACCTGTTTTTAGTAATAGATGTGGATGCCAATATTGAAATTGTATTCGGTGATGATTTAACAATTGAACAGACTGTTTGGACAGGCCCTCAGGAATCTTTGGCAATTAGCTCTGCAAAATCAGGGATTACAGCAATTCAGCCTCTATCTTTTGTGGAAGCAATGATCAAAAATGCCGTAAAGCAAAAACGCGCGATTCATTTTCTGCCACCCTACAGAGCCGCAATAACATTAAAACTAAGCAATTGGTTAGAAACTCATCCTTCGGCATTGGTAAAAAAAGCTTCGATTACCTTATCAAAAGCTATAGTCGCACAACGCTCTTATAAAACAAATGAAGAGTTAGTTGAAATAGAAAAAGCTATTGACATAACAGCAGCCATGCATTTGAAAGCAATGCAGACAGCACGACCAGGAATGACTGAGTATGAAGTTGCAGGACAAGTAGAAGGAACAGCTATTACAAATGGTGGTCAACTTGCATTTCCTATCATTTTAACAGTAAACGGACAATACTTACACAATCATGCAGGCGGCAATATTTTACAACACGGACAAATGGTTTTGTGTGATTGCGGAGCCGAAAACAATATGCACTATGCAGGAGATATGACCCGGACTTTTCCTGTTTCAAATACCTTTACTACTCAGCAGAAAGAAATATACAACATTGTTTTAAAAGCGGAAGAAGCTGCAATTGCAACACTTAAACCAGGAACTTTTTTTAAGGATTCCCATCTTGTTGCCTGCAAAGAAATTTTAACCGGATTAAAATCGCTTGGTTTAGTAAAAGGAGATTTAGACGAAGCTGTAGCCACTGGCGTTCATACGCTTTTCTTTCAATGCGGTTTAGGCCATATGATGGGAATGGATGTTCATGACATGGAAAATATTGGTGAGGAATATGTAGGCTATACTGATACTTTAAAAAAGAGCACCGAATTCGGACTTAAGTCATTACGCCTTGGAAAGGAATTAGAAGAAGGTTTTGTTTTAACTGTTGAACCTGGTATTTACTTTATACCTGAATTAATAAACCAATGGCAAGCAGAAAAAAAACATAGTGAATTTATTAATTATGATAAAGTACAAAAATACAACAGCTTTGGAGGTATCCGCATAGAGGAAGATTTTTTTATTACGAAAGATGCTTACCAATTATTAGGCAAGCCGCTTGCCAAAACAGCAGAAGAAATTGAGGAATTGAGAAACTATTAAAATTATTAGATGTTTAAAATCAGATAAAACATAAAACGAGCCATTACAAATAATGTAGTGGCTTTTTTTTATTGATTTCCCTATTCAAAAATTTCTATTGCCATTATAAAAAATAAACACTGGTTAACTTTTACTAATTTTCTGATAATTAAGTATATATAAAACACCCCAAACTATACCTAAATTGCTAATTAAATGATAGTTGCCTAAATATATTAAAAAACATCTGTTAAACCCACAAAAACGTTTTTCCTACAATTTATTTAAAACTTAGTAACTATTCCAATTCTATTAATTAACAATTAAAACTTACAGAGATGAAAGAAAAAAAATTACTTCATTTTTTTTCTTTCCTATTATTTAACATCGTTATGTTAGGTATAGGAAAGTTAAATGCACAAACTAATTTAGCTGGACTAAGTTCTACAAAGGTTACTACTTCTCATGTCTCCCCCTGGGAAAATCTTGAATCGGTCAAGGATGGGTTTACACCGATAAACTCAGAAGACAGAACTAACCCTGTTTACGGAAACTGGGACGGTGATGCAGCTTATAATACTTACAATTGGATAGAATATGAATGGCCTTTTGCCCACGAAATAAATTCAATTGCAGTTTACTGGTTTACAGATTATGGAGGAATTGCTCAGCCTACAAATGCCTACATTGAATACTGGGATGGAATTAACTGGATTAATGGAGGTGCACTGGGACTTGCCCTTAATCAATTTAATACTACTGCTAATTTAAGCTTCAAAACACGTAAACTAAGAATTTACATGAAAAGCGATACCGCAACTGGTGTAATAGAATATCAGGCTTTTGGAGTTGAAACTACACAATGTGATGCTACCGAATTAACACCTGGTGTTGTTATAAATAACGGAAGCCAAAAAAATCAAAATTATGCTGTAATTTCTCCAACTGAGAGCGTGCAGTTTAAACCCTCAATAGCCAATATTGGAACAAATCCTAAAATGAAATGGACTGGTCCAAACAATTTTCAGTCTACTAATCAAAATATCACTTTGTCCAATCTGCAGGCAGTAAATTCGGGAACATATACTTTTTTATATGTCAATGAGTGTGGTGCAGAAAGTAGCTTGGATTTCTACTTAACCATAAAAGAGGATAATGACAGCGATTATAGCTCATGGCCGGCTTACGATTCGACTCTGCATTATGATTTTGTAAGTGACTATCCTAATTTTCCAAAACCAACAAAAAATTTGGAGGATGATTATCCCGGATATAATGGCTGTAATGCGGCCTGGTCCAAAGATTATGGATCATGGACATTTATTGCAGGTCCAAATGCTAATCCTTTAATAACAGAAACTTCCGTATCTGTAGACTTAATGCTAAAGCGTCTTGATGGAGATTTTACTTTTCTTAGAGATAATATGGGATGGCCACCGGACAAATTGTACAGAGCAGGATATCGTAGTTCGGTTTATTTGTTTGGATCCGGATTATGTACTGACAATGCCTCAAATACTGATTTAGGAGGTTGGCAAAGTGGCGTTGGCACTCCAGATGGACAAAGCTGGCCAATGGTATTGTTATCGTATTACCCTGTGGCCAGTTTCGATCCTAATAGTACTTTCCCTGATGCCCAATATCAAACAGGAGCCTGTGTTCACGAAGGAATTCATGCCATCTATGCTTCGTTGCCTGGTTGCAGAAATTCGGCCTGGTTTCATGAAGGTTCAAACGTTTGGCTGCAAACTGTCTTAGATATCAAAAAAACAGGAAGCACCGATTATAGTAATGTGGACTTAGGATGGCTAAGTGCCGGTTCTGTTATTGCTCCTTTTATTCCAATAGAATGTTATAGCGGATGGCTTTCTGATGGCACTTTTGGCGGTCCTTCTGCTGAAGGGGTAGATTCCGGAGTACAAAATGAAAATGGTATTACTTTAAGAAAAACCAGAGATGTTATCGGAGGTGTTCAATATAGTTCTGTATTTCCAACCTTTTTAGGTGAAATTGTTGGAGAAAAAAGTTTACCATGGGTTTGGAACTATTGTGAAGGCCGCGTATTAGAAGGAATTGCTAACGGTAATGGAACTGTTAGTGGTATTGGAGACACTAAAATGCGTAAAATGGTTCAGGAATACAGAGCAAGATTGGCCTTAGCTGATTTTGGAAAATTCGAAAAACCAATCTTAAGTTTATATCGTAATAATATGGGAATGGATGTTGGTCCTGAACAGCCTGCATTAATCAATGTCGCGAGATGGAAAGCAACACCTTATGCGGCTACTACTGCAGATCAGGATGGTTATTTAATTCCTGATGTAAAAACGTTACCGGGCTGGTCCGGAGCGAATTTTGTTCCTATTCATGTTCAAGGAAATGAAGCTACCGTATTTTTTGAACCATTAGGAAAAAATATGTCTATACAATTGTGCTACCGAACTAAGGATGGCAAAACATTTTACTCACAACCAGTATATGCGGGTGATTGCACTATATCTTTTGATCAGGGTGTACCTGCCAACGGTGTAATCTTTGCTGTGATTTGTAATTCAGACTATATTTTTAATGGAGAATCAACCCGTACCGCAAAATTTAATTACAAACTTAAACTTGGAGATGGTGCAGTAAAAACGGCCAGTATAGATAAAAACTGGTGGGATTGGAAAGCTGCTATCACTGAAACGCTATCTGTAACAGATCATGGTTTACCTTCTAATTTTGTTATTTATCCAAATCCTGTAGATAATTCAAATTCATTTATGATCAGGTTATCCAATAATAATTCAACTGTATTTAGCTATAGAATAACAAATATGACTGGACAAGTATTGTTTAAAAAAGAAAATTGTATCAATGAAGACCAATACAATGCAGAGGCGCTGCCTGGAGGTATTTATTTTGTAACAGTAGAATCGCAAAACTCTAAACAAACAAAAAAGATTGTTGTAAAATAAAAAACCAAGAAGTTCTCTTTTTGGTAAATCTAACTACACCTTCTTAATTGGAGGTGTAGTTGTTTATTTTTAAATATAAAAAAACTAAAATTCTTAATATTGTACACTACCAAAACAGATAAAGAAAACTTAATTTCATTCTTTCTTAAAGGACTAATTTAATCCTATGGTTGTAAAATAAAAAATAACTTTTAAGCATATTCGTCTGCTTATTTCAAACAATATCTTTTGTAGTTTAATACATAGACTATCATATATATTTTTTTACCATAATATTATCGCCGTATTCTTTATGCTAAAACATCGCAATATTGTCTGTTTCCATCATACGGCTATAACTGTAGTCACTCTCTTTCGAATCATAATTATTATGCTCCGGAACCAACCAGACTTTTGCAGGAATGTATAACTTCTTTGCCTCGACTTTATCTTGTGCATGACTAATACCAATTGCAGATAAAAAAACAAGCACAATACCCATTATCTTTTGCTTCATCTCAGTATTACTTTTTAGTTATAATGGCAGACCAGCCTCCGCCTGAAGCCATTCTTGCAGTGATTTTAGAACTTTTAGTAACTTCTATTACTTCTTTTTTATAATCTTCCGCATACTTGTCCACATTGATACCATCTGCAAAAACTTCCATAGAGAAATTTCCGTCACCGAGGAAAGAAAGATCAACAGGCAATTCTCTTGCATCTGCATCGGTCATACCGCCAACATACCATTTATCGACTTTCTTTCTGGCCACTACAATATAGTTTCCAACGGAACCCTGAAGTACTTTTGTTTCGTCCCAGACTGTTGGTATTTGAGTAATAAAATCTACCGTTTCCTGTTCTTTATAATAAATAGAAGGCGATTCGCACATCATTTGCAATGGCGCTTCATAGACCACATACATCGCCACTTGATGCGCACGTGTACCCATACTCATTGGACGTGAATGGCTAATAGAAAAATTCTTATGCTGCTTGTTTATCATAGCGCCCGGTGTAAAATCCATTGGTCCTGCTGCCATACGAATAAACGGGATAGTTACGGTATGCTCAGGAGTAATGTCTTCACTCCATTTATTGTTTTCATTTCCTAATACACCTTCGTAATTCATAACATTAGGATACATGCGTTCTAAACCAGAAGGTTTAAATGCGCCATGAAAATCAACTAACAGTTCTAATTTGGCACATTCTCTGGCGATTTGTTCGTACGAATTGACCATATATTGATCATTACGCTGCATGTAGTCAATTTTAATTCCTTTAGCTCCCCAGTTTTTATAAGTTTGAAGAATCGGCAGTAAATTAGCATCCAAAGGCTTCCAAAGTACCCAAAGAATTATTCCAACACCTTTTTCTTTACCATATCGAATCAATTCTTTCACATCCATGTCCGGATTAAAATCAAGTATTTGAGTAGTCGATTTTGTCCATCCTTCGTCAAGTATTACATATTCAATTTTATTCTTAGCGGCAAAATCAATAAAATATTTGTATGTTGCTGTGTTTAGTCCTGCTTTAAAATCAACACCAAAAATATTATTATCATTATACCAGTCCCATGCTACTTTTCCCGGTTTTATCCAATCGGTATTTTTAAGAACATTTGATTTTGCCAGTTGATATGTTAAATTACTTTCTACAAAAGTGCGGTCATCATCACTAATAATAAATACACGCCATGGATACGCCCTGTTTCCGGAAGTTTTTGCTATATAATCAGCTTCTTTTGTAATGGTTTGTACACGATCTGATCGTCCACCTTTATCAACTGCTTCTAAAACGTATTTTGGAAACATAGCATCCAAAGTTGTATTTCCGTTTCCTTTTAAAAACAAGCCCGGATAATCGTGTAATGCGGTTTCTGTAAATAAAACCTTTGCCTTATCAGTTGTAAACAAAACTGGTAAACTGCAAAAATCTTTAGAGGTAATATCACTCAGGGATTTATCTAAATACAAACGCTCGTTATGGGAATACATTGATTCTTCCTGCGGAAATAAAGAACGGGATCCTTTTGGGAATGTAAAGGAAACATGCTCTGAAACAACATTACGTGCTGCTTTCGCTTCATCGATAAACTGATACGCTACACCATCGTTATACGCACGAAAATTCAGTTTGTAATTTCCCTGATACGTGATGGAAAGTTCTGTGTACTCATCTTTTATATCTGAATCTTTATGAGAAACTACAGCATATATTGTTTGCGATACACTCCTGATTGTATGCTTTTTGACCTTCTGATTAGCGCCAAAATCCGTATTAGAAGAAAAATCCATCCCAGCCTGCGCTTTCTCTATAATTAAATTTCCATTTAATGACGCAGACCATGAAATTTCCTTTGAGTTCGTAACTTTTATTTCAATACCCCCATCAGGAGATTTAACCTCAAAATTTTGTGCTGCCATCTGGTATAAGCTAAAAGTAAAATAGCAAATCGTTAGTATTAAATTCTTCATTATTAGATGGTTTTTTATTATTTAATTTTAGTTTCTTTGAAGTGTTTTGCTATTTCTTCTTTAGTTAAGGCATAATCATACATCTGTAAGGAAGCCATATAACCCGAGTAATTTTCTCCAATATCCGATGCGCCAATGATGATTTTGGCTTTATCAATTGCAGAGGACAACATCATATTTTGAGAATTATCCAATACACTATCCACATACATTTTCTCTACAACACCATCAAAAGTCAAAACGATATGATGCCATTTATTTGCTTCAGGAAGTTTGTTGTATCTCATATCAAAATGACCGTCCAAATGTGGCGCAGCACCATAATGACTGCTATTGTAAGCCAAAGCATTGTAAGAATTAGCCAGATTATAGGCTGTTCTGTCACACCACGATGCTAAAATTTCACCTTCTTTGGCTATTTCCGGATTTTTTACCCACGTGGCAATGCTGTAAGAACCATTCCAAGCCAGCATTTTTGGAACTGCTTTGTCTAATACCAAAGAGCCATTAGTAAATTTAAATGCCTTAACCCCTTCATTATCTTTTTCTATTTTGACTTCACCATTTTTTGCAAAAGTTCCTCCGATAGTGCCTTTGTTTGATAACTTAGTAAAAGAGCTACCCTCTTTTTGATTATTTACATTAAGGTCAATCAACATTTTATGAGTACTTACAACAGCAGCCTGCTTATTCGATTTTTTATTTTCTAATGGTAACGGAATCTCAAATAAAGAACTATATACTTTTATATTCCAAACAGCAGCATACAGCCCTGCCTTTTCAGTTCCCAAGACGGTTAATTTTAAGTAACGTGCCGATATATCATTATCGTCAATCATGGGACTGCCGGAAGTCTGATTTTTAGATTTATCAGCATACATGTTCCATTTTTTACCATCACTTGAATATTGTAAAGTGTATTGGTAATAATAACTGGCAAACTCAAATTGGGTCATAACCCTTTTTATTTCTTTTACCGCTCCTAAATCTATTATTAAATCTTGTGGTAAAGAATTGTTGGCTACTTTCCACATGGTGGCATTATTATCGTCTGTGGCAAAAGCCGGCTTATATTGATAATCATATTCCGAAGATTGTAAATGATAATAAGACGACGCAGTTGCAGCAGCATTTAAAGCTATATTTTCTGGCGTTGTGGTCTTTACAATGTTTTCAATACCTTTAGAAGTAGGAACCACCTTTTTTATGACAGAATCATTTTCAAAAACCATTTTATCTATACATACTTGTCTTGCAAGACCTCCACGAGTCATAGGATAATCATGTTTGTGGTACACTATGTAATACTCATTTCCATCTTCTAAAACCGAATGATGGCCCGGGCCATGTGTGGTTTTATCCTCAGTAGTACTCAAAATTGGATTATTCTGACCTTCTGTAAATGGTCCGTAAGGAGTATCACCATAAGAATAACGAACATTATAGGTTTCATCATGGCAGGAATCACCAGAGTACATCAGTATGTATTTGCTGCCTTTTTTCATCATATAGGCTGCTTCAAAAGGCTTAGGTGTCTGACTCAAAGGAATGTTTTTTGAATTTACCATATCCTTCATTGTAGCGGTATTGAGTTCACCTACAGCATAACCACCGTTGTAATGTACCCAGGTTCCCCAATAGCCATAAACTTTACCATCGGTATCTTTAAAAAACTGTGCGTCAAGTGATGGAAACCCTTCTCTTGGGTATCCATTCGAAATAACAGGAACGTCATTTTCGCTTAATTTTTTCCAGGGACCAACAGGTGTGTCAGATACATATCCATAAATATTACAGCCCATTTCGCAGTTGCCAAAATACAGATAGTATTTACCATCATTTCCAAGAATTATATCCGGCGCCCAAAAATTCGTAATCGGTTTTGCTGTAAAAGATGGTATTTCCATAGTATGGTTATACCAGTTTTTTAAATCTTTGCTATACCAGACTGTTGGAGCTCCTGAAGCCAGCATCTCATTATCTGTAGTAGCATAAATATAATAAATGTCTCCAAATTTTTTAATAGTAGGATCTGCAAAATAACCTGGTAAAATTGGATTTCCAGCATTAGACATGTTAACATTCACTTTGTCCTGTGCATAACTACTAATTGCAAAGAATAGCAAAAAGTGAATAACAAATATGTTTCTTCTTTTCATTTTGTATTTTGGAGTTCTTTTGTTATTTAAAATTATGTTCTTCACAACTCTAAAAAGTGTCGCCTTTTTTATTTTGGAATAACTTATAAAAATAGGAAGCGGCAACTAAATCTTCTAACGCATGACCCACCGACTTAAATAGTGTAATTTCAGAATCTGAAGTTCTTCCTGATTTAGTAGTACTGCACAACTCAAATAAATCTGCTTTTATAGTCTCTTTAGAAAGGATACCAGATGTTAAGGGTATTAAAATATCGCCACTTTCTTTTAAGCCTCCCTGATAAGTATCTACAAAAACACTTGATTTGATTATAGCCTGATCATCAGCTTCACGGGTATCTTTTTTATAAGCCCCTACTAAATCTACATGCTGCCCTTTTTTTAAGAATTCTCCAAAAACCAAAGGCGTAGTAGATAAAGTAGCCGCACAAATAATATCAACTTCTGCGATTTTGTCCTCAATTTTTTCTATAGCAATACAAGTGAATGATTCTGCTTTTAAAGCATCACATATTCTTTGGGCTTTCTCGAAACTTCGTCCCCAGACATAAACAGTTGTAATGGGTCTTACGCTGCAATGTGCTTTAATTAAGTTAATTGACAATGCACCAGTACCTAGAATAAGGAGCGATGAAGAATCTTTTCTGGAGAGATAACTGCTCGCTAATGCCGATGCTGCAGCGGTTCTTTTGGCGGTTAACGATTTTGCATCTAAAATAGCTTTAATATACCCTTTGTGTGCATCCAGATATAAATACATCCCCTGAATAGCTGGCAAATTGTATTTTCCATTATTGGGACTTACCGTAACTATTTTTACCCCCAATTCTTTGCCCGGATTAAAAGCAGGCATCAATAGTAATGTCGAATCTTTATCTTCGTCAGGATTCTGAAAATCATGATGATGACGCATGGGCACTTCAATAGCCGAAGTTGAAAATCCATCTTTAAGAGCTTCTACTAAATCATTGAAATGGCAATAGTTTTCAATGAAATCATCCGTTATGTAAGGAACATTAGTATTCATGTATGATTTTTTTTTAAATAACTAATTCAGAATCAAACCATTTTATTTACTCTTAAAGACAGATTTCTGAAAAAAAAATGAACTGACAACTATAATTTTATGGTTAAACTCTTTTTCTGTAAAGGAATCTCATAAGCTCCTCTCTCTTTGGTATAAGGCAGGGCAATATCTTTGTTAATTCTTAAATAAGCATTTGGTGTAAACTCATTGGCAGGATTTAATGTAATTGATACCTCATCTGTTTTTGTGTTATAGGAAACTTTTTCAAAAGTACCAGCGTCTAATGTTAACCACAGCTGCTTTTGGCTGATGAAAACTTTGGATTTTGCTGCAGTAGTTAATTTTACTTCTACTATATCATCTTTTGTTGTTAAATTCCCTCCAAAAGCTAACCAGCCTAAATCGTTTTCTTTTGTAATATAAGTCGCTGTATTAACGGCATAGCCATAAAATCCGGAACCATAATCTCCCGATATATAATCAATTCTCAACTCAGTTGGATACGAGTGAAATGCTGCCGGTCCAAATCCATCTTCAGTAATGTTTGAAATTCCTCCTAAAAGTCCTCCATACCCTACTTTTAACAAATACAAATCGTCTGATTTTTTTCTGTATTGTTTCAATACCGGAATAGCATTCAATGAAGACCCGTAATGATGAATCTGACGCTCTACTCTTGACAATTTTCCACCGTATAAAAAATCCCAGTATCTACGGGCATTTCCATTGTAAGCCCAATGTGGCATTGTTGGCATATAAGCTAAAATTGCATTCAAAGTAACAGCTGCTTTTTCATCATAGCCAAAATAATCAGACCACATGTATACTTCTTCCTGACCTGTTGAATCCCATGGCATTTCACTTCCAAAAGGATATTCTAAAGCTCTCCAATGATTCGCCCTGTCTTTCATTTTTGCTTCTAAATTTGACGCCATATCCGTAAATTTTTCTGTCTTCAAATCATCCAGAATGAATAAAAATACAGAACCTTCCATTTGACCAAACTGTGCGTAATAAGGCGCTTGTTCAACCATTGCAATGGAAGTATAATAGGCTTGCTTTAAATACCAATCCCAGGTATTGCTATCCACCAATCCTTTATTATATCTCGCTAACCGGTACATTGTCCAGTAGGCTGCTGCAGCGTGTGGATAATTGTAAGATCTTCCTGGGTCATTTGCCTCTTTATGTTTCCACGCTGCCCATGTAGAATAATCTATGTCTTTGCTGTATGTTCCTTTTGGTAAAGAATCGGGCTCATAATAAAATACGCTTTTTTTAACACCATATTTATTTTTGCCTTCATTGTACTGAATATTACCCCAAAGTGTTGTGTTTACAAACTTTTCTAACTTTTTAATTTCTTCTTTATCCGGTTGAATAAGCTGTTTCATAATAGCCGCTAACCAGCCTCCAGCTCCACCCTCATCACTTAAACCGGCAACCCATGCCCTGCTATCCTGCGTTAATTGTTTTTTAGTTTCGTAATCATAACTAATTACAGATGGATTCCTTTTAAAAATTGGATCAGGCTGATCAAACCACTGTTCATTAGTTAAGAAGTGACCAAAATCTTTTATGACTTCGGTTTCAGGCTTAATAATTTTATAGTTGATGGTTTGTTTCACACCATCTTTGTAAATGATGCTTAATCGGGCACGTCCCCATTTTACGCCGCTTACAGTATATTTTTTTAATCCTTTAGGTGTTTTTCCATTTTCTTTTATTTGAATTGCTCCTTTAGGCTCTATTTCAAAGGAACTTACATCACTTTTGTAATTCAAAAACAATTGTGATTTAACATCCTGTGGAAGCACATAACCCGGAACACTTGTTGCCACAGGAAGATTTTCTGTTACCAGCGTATTCTGAATGGCTTCAATTCCGTCAGAAAGCACTAATTTTAAAGAGAAATTTTTAGATTCTTTTGGTTTTAATAGCAATGACGATGGAACATTCCATTGATCTGCATTTTTCCATTCATTATCTGCATAGGCTTTACTATATACCATCCATTCATGAAAACCTTCGAAAACGATACTTCTTGGAGTTGGATCGTCATTTAAAGGACGATAAGCCTCAAAGTTCATGTTCTCCTTTGGCAGCACTAGTAAAGCGGGTCCCTCGCCACTTAATCTTTTTACTTCTAAATAGCCTGCACCCATACCAATATAGGGATCAAAAAACACATTCTGAGCATGCGTTTCATTTAGCGACTTCCCTTCCAAAATATTATTGAAAACCATCGGAATTCCTAAGGCACCAATCTCAATATTTTTATCAGATTTATTGGTTATTTCAAATCGAAGCACCAATTGACCGCCATCGTTTTCATAATAGCGCTTAATGGTTACAGGAATATCACCGGGTAATGTATTTGCTAAATCTGCAGCAGCTAAAATTTTATCTGAAGTTGGTAAAGCAGTAATCGATCCACGTTTTGCAGCGGTTGAATAACTTTTCCAATCAGATGCATTCGCTTCTCTAATTCTTAAATTGATATCTCCTAAATGATACAATCCGTCTTTGTCTCTAATTTCAAGCCTGTCACTTGGAGTAAAATCAAAATTCAAATTCTTAACCGGTCTTAAACCTGCAACAGTCTGTGATGCTTTTACCAATTTTAATTGAAAAGAAGGAGTATTAATTTTTTGATAGATCTCGGCAATACCCAAAGTAGGTTCTTTTTTTTCAATCCTGCTCCAATACTCTTGTGCCTGAATATTAGCAGTTCCTATTACAAATAATAATAAACCAATCCTAAAATTTATATTTTTCATGTTTGCTACGTTTCTATTTTTCTTTCTATTTAATTTTAATTGAAACTTCAAGAAGTTTTTTTTATTTGACACTTTATAATCAAATTATTCTAGTGTGACATCCAAATAAACCGAATGGCGTCCGTAGGTGTTATAAAAAGGTTTAAATTCAACTCCATCAATAGTAAACTCTAATTTCTCCGGATTTCCTTTTATTGATTTACTTATATCTTTAGCGTCTAAAGTCACTTTTCTCCATTCTTTGAGAGGGTCCACTTCCTGAGCAGCCAGTAAAATAGGTCCATAAAACAAACTGGCAACATTTTGCTGATCCGCAACTGGGTCTAAATGAAATTGAAAAGGCATTTGCAGCTCGATTGTATCTCCATCTTTCCAATTATTGCTTAAAGTAAGGTAGTTTCCGGGTACTGCTTTCTCTTTTACCTCTTTACCATTTATTTTTACAAAAAAGCCTTTGGTTGCCCAATAGGGCACACGCACATTTACATCAAATTTCCCTTTTCCTTTAATGGTTAAAAGGGTATGGTCTTCATTAGGAAAAGAAGTCGTTTGCTCTATAATTACATTTTTTTGAGTCCATTTTAAAGTTGATGGTACATATAGATTTACATATAAAGCCTTATTATCTAAACTCTTAAAATAAATCGAATTTTGGAATTTTGTATTACTTTCTAAAGCTGTACCGTTACAACATGTAAAGCCATCCATTTTCGAATTACCAAACTGTTTTATTGAACCTGGTCGCAGCTGAATATGATAGGTATTTGCTGGCGTATTCTCTGCTACAGAAGCAAGAATATCGTTGTACAAACCACGCTCATAGTAATCCATTAATTCCCCACGTTGTTCGTAAAGAAACAAATCGCTGGTTAATTTTAGCATATTATAGGTAGCACATGTTTCATTTTGTCCCACAGCAGAAAAACCATTTTCATAAATAGTTGCTGGCTGGCTGATAAAACATTCTGCATTGGCAGGGTTACTGGCTCCGGCAACTCCCCCAATACTGTACATATAATCATTTGTAGTTTTGTACCAAAAATTATCTGCAATGCGGTAATAATCAGGAATATTTGAATCCTGATACATTTCGAGAGCACCAATAATTTGGGGAATATGTTGATTGGCGTGTAATCCTCGGAAAGTATCTACATTTTTGGCCAAACCATCAGAATGTTTTGCATCTCCATAAAACACTTTGATATTATCGAATAATTGCGCTACTTCTAGATATTGTTTTTCATTAGTTATTCTATAAAGACGCGCCATCGCTTCATTCATTCCTCCAAATTCTCCAGCAATGTAGGTGTTCCACATACTAATAAGAGTTTCAGTTGGCAACTTGGCCATACGGGCATGAACCCAGCTTCCCATACCTTTGGCAATCTCAAGAGCCTTCTTGTTACCAGTCACTTCATAAATATCCATTAATCCGGCCAGTATTTTATGTAAAGTATAATATGGGGCCCAAATTTGTGTTTTCTGTCCACCGTATTTAGCTCCTTTTTCTAACATTATAAATTGATCTGGCGGATAAGCACTAATAAATCCTTTACCCCAATTCCAGTAATCGGTACGCATACCTTCTGTACTCAAATCTGAATCATACTCTGTTTTACCTGGTCCCATCGGTACCAGCGTTGGATCTGAAACAGAAGGTCCTCCAGCCTCTTTTGGCTGACCAGACATTTGTTCTAATTCATAAAGCGTATTGACCATATAATCCATCTTAGCTGCAAAATTGTCGTGCAACGCTTTATCATATCCTGTACTTGCATAAGCCTGTGCAATTGCTGTCAGGTAATGTCCGGTAGCATGCCCCCGTAATTTAGTATCCTGGGTATCCCAAACACCCAATGGCCCTGCTCCTTTTGGCTGTTGTTGACCAAAAGCATTGCGAAACATATACAGAAAAGAATCCGGATTTGTATCCGCCAGGGTATTGATAAACTTATCACGATTCTCCATAAACTTGGTATGGTGCCCATGAAGATCTGAGTTCAATGATACCTCATCCAAATTGAAAGTTGCAAGCTTTAGTTTAGGAGCTGCAGAGGCTTTGCCATCTTTTACCGTAACAAAAGCTTTTGGTTTTAAATCGGTACCCGCAACAATTCCGCTTATAGTATATTCTCCTGCTTTTACTACTGAACTATTATCTGTTGGAGCAGGCCAAATTACTTTTACCTCAGGTCCTTCAATTCCATTTTTATACACACCCTTGATATAACGTGGTAATCGTGGAAGACTTCCCACTACTGTTTGCACTTTAACGTCTGCTACACTTGTCAGGTATTGATTATACAACTGAGGTGTTGTACTTGGAAATTTTACTAAATCTCCAACTGCTAGTTCTGCTTCTTCCTCTTCATAGCTATCATCCAAAGCAGTGTGGTAAATTTTTCTTATTTGTTTTTCATTTAAAGGAATTCGGTACAATCTAAAATCATGTAATTTCGCATCTAAATAGGAATCTTCGGTAACAAATGATTTTCCAATATAAAGTTTGTTATTTTTAGTCAAATTGGTATCAAATAATTGTATTAAATCAAGATCCAAATCCTTAATTGTAGATACCAATCCTCCATTTACATATGTACTTACCGTTTTATATGGACTGTCTATAACAATTGTAATGTAATACCATTTATTAGCTTCCAGTATTGGTGAATTAGACTCATACTTTTTTCCTGTTTTTGCAACAATACCGGTAGTAAACTCCGTTTTATTACTACTTCCCATTGGAGCAGCAAAAAAATGGGATTTAGCACTTTTTCCAAAATCAAAAAAATACTGTCCACTTTTAGCAGAACGCAAGTAAATCCATCCCGAAATACTGAGTGATTCTTCGCCTGTAAATGCATCCCCCGGAAGGGAAATAAGACCTTTAGCAGCTGGCGATAATGAAAGTACTTTCCCGAATTTCGGATCTTCTTCAAAAACCAACTTTGATTCTACTGTGCTTCCATGAAGATTATTTCGGGACCAGTCTTTAAGATCTCCATTGAAAACATAACGGGCAATCAATCCTGTTTCTCCAATACCGTCTAAAATCTGATCACCACCTTGCGCCCAAGCCACTGTATTTACAGAACCAAAACTCAAGATTGCAGCTATAAAAAGTTTATACATTTTCATAATTATTCTTTTTCACTATTTAAAATTAAAATACAAAAACAAAGTTTTACTTTTTTATATGAAGACTTTTTAAAATAAGATGTTGTTTTTTTTTAATAAAGTCACAATTTGTTAGCATATCCTACATTTGTAAATTTAAAAGCATTCTATCGAATACTCAACCGGTATTTTATCCTAAGTCGATACTATATTATCTTCTAGTAAGTCGTTTATTTGTATTTTATGAATAAATGATACAAGAACCTAAATACAGTGAAAATGTACCTATTTAATTTTGCTTCAATTACCCAACCCTTTTGTAAAAGCCGATAGTATATTAAAAAAATTATGACCATTTAAAATGAAAAAGAGGCTGCCGAAAAATAATTTTCAGCAGCCTCCTTTTATCATCTTTACAAGCTATAAAAAGCTAAAATAATTATAGATAAATTCTTATTATTGTTTTATAAATGATTTGTTTACAATACTATTTCCAATTTGGATTTTCAACAAATAAACTCCGTGAGGCAAATCATGACAGTTATATTGAATATCAACTTTGCCCGCCTCGTAGATTTTATCAGTAATCACATCTACTTTTTTCCCGTTTAAATCAAACAATAAAACGGTAACTTTTTCTTTTTGAGTCTGACCAAAGGAAATGTTTAAGTTTCCTTCTGTTGGATTTGGATAAATTATTAAATCAAGGTCTAAATCTAAAAGTACTTCAGAAGTCTCTGCTCTTTTTGCTGTACTAGGAGCAAATTCAATGTAATCCAAAATACAAGGATCTGCTGAATTAATTCGGGTTGCATAAATTTCAATTGTGTCACCATTAGCTACAGAAACATTAGAGAAAGTTTTCATGTACCAGCCAACACTTGTTGCATTACAATTCCAGGATTGATCTAACTTTACAGTTGTACCTGTTTTAATAACAAGTCTAAAGGTTCCGCTATAAGCAGTCGATTTATCATACCAGGGTACCTTTACAGTATAGTTTCCTGTTGATCCATTAAATACCGTGGTACTTCCACGAAGATTGTTTCCACCGCTATACTTCCCATTTCCTGCGGAAAATTGACTGGATGGAAGCCCACTAACTCCATTTGATAAATTCGAATATCCGGAAACAGCAGATAAATTTTCAAATTCTATACGCGTGGTTGATCCACCTGATTGTATTAGCGAAAAATTTGCTGTCACACTTTGATTGGTAGTCATACTAAGATTTAGTGACGAGTTTGTTCCTAAAACAGTCGCCCCGGAAGTCCAATTTACAAACTGATAGCCTGTCGTTGGTGTGGCCGTCAAAGTAACTGCTGTTCCACTATCATAAGTACCGGAAGACGGAGAAACTGACCCTGATCCTGTTGGTGTAACGGAAGTAGAAAGCGTATAAGAGCTCGTTGTACATACTGGTGTTGTTGAAAAAGCCATTTGAGCAGCTGTAAAGTTTGTGAATGCAGCATTTATGTCTACATTAGATACATCTGTGGCTCCTTTACCATCGCAGTCTGTTCTGCCATTTCTCCAATAAGGAAACTGCAGATAAACACCCGGAGTAGAACAACTGCCTATTTCTGCATCTCCACCAACCACAACTGAACTTCCAAAATTTCCGGCAAACAACATGGCATTTCCTTTAATATTAGCCGTATTTGCAACAGAACCGCCTTCCATCCAGGCATTTCCTTCAACAATCGCGCTGCTTGATAATGTGGCGTTATACACACAGGCATTACCTCTCACAATTGCATTACCATTTATAGTTCCTCCGTCTACCATAGCATAGTCTTCTATACGGGCATTTCCAGAAATAGTACCTGCTCTGACAACTGCATAAGGCCCAACATATACTGTCGATGCAACACTCGCATTATTAGAAACCCATCCTCCTCCATTAGTATGCAAATGTCCATTTGTTTTTAGAAATGCCCTAAAATCGGCTGCAGGCTGAAATCCTTCAGGATTGGCATTGGCAATTTTTACTTCATACGGATATCGTCTTTGCTTTGGGTACCCAACATCCATATTGTAATTTACGTGCACTTTGGGAGCAGAAAATACGACTAAGAACATATTAGCTTCTGTTGCAGTGTTGAGCGTGAATGAAGCTTCTCCTTCAGAACTATACATAGGACTGTAACGAGATATAGTCCCATCAGACTTTGTAGTAACAAACCCGTATCTCCAACCCGCCTGGGTCGTATTTACTTCTGTATGCCCTTTAAATTTAATGGTAACCTTTTTTTGTGTACCGGTACAAGTTGGATATAATGGAATAACATTCATTCCATAATCCTGCGGCGCCCAGTCGTTATTCGTATAATATTGATCCGTTGTTCCCGCTACCTTCGTTAGAAGTGTATATTGCCTGCTGGTGTAACGTGGCATATTCGTTTTGATGCTATTGTAAACGGTTCTGATCGTCTTTCCAAAATTACTGGTCGTATTGATTTGAGAATTCCATTGAATAGGATAATCAAAGGCAGCTTGTCTTTGGGCATAACCCCAGAGATAATCATCGAGTTGTTCCTGTGTAAAACCCTTTAGTCTTTTAATGGTTTCTAATGGATGTTCTTCATTTATGGATTCTGCCCACATTCTTCTAGTGAAATCGAAACCTTCTTTTTCCTGAACATAATACATTAGATGAAAATTTGTGTAATGATGCCGATTGGAGGACCACATAAAATGTCTGGTTTGTATCCAACGGGTTAATGTTCCGTCAATTTCCGCCCACTGTGGATAAGCCTGTGCACGCATAAAATTGGCATGTCCCTCAAAGAACGGACCTGCCCAATCATATCCGGAAAATGCAGTTCCGTTACCAGGATTTTCCTGAATACGCATCATCATCTGCATCGTATGGGCAAATTCATGAGATAACGCCCCGCCGTCCCTTGTTGCCTCGGGATGTACAAACATAGCGCCAATGGTATTACTAAAAGAGCTCGCTTGTGCAAAAGCCTGCAATCTGGGATCTGTAGAATTCCAGGTGTTCATCATCATAATAATGATTTTATACTTTCCCAGATTTGTTGTGGCCGCATTACTAACAAAATTCAAATCGGTTATGTAGCGTTTAAAGCTGGTCTCCAGGGTATCTGCAACCGATTGAGGAGTAAACCGTAAAGCAGCGTCAGCATATGCTGCAGGATTTGTTCCCACTTTATCTCCCCAATAAAGTACAAAGTTTGTAGACTCATACTTTCTGGAGTTTGAAGTCTTGTTATAAAATTCATTATTGGGATCGCTCCATTCAGTAGGAATAAAAAGTGTTTTCTGCGCAATCGAAAAATAACTGCAAAGAAAAAGGACGACGAACGTAATTAATTTTTTCATATTACTCTTATTAGTAGGTTAATATTTGTTATTTATTTATAAATGTAAAAATCAAATCAAACTAATTAAGAGCCAATATTAACTACAACCAATACTATATTATCATATTTTACTTACTTTACAAAACTCAATGGCTTAGGTTTAAATTCTGAAATTTATTTTAGAACAGGATATTTAAAAATGGTCAATGCCAATACAAAATTGGGGATTAATTCTCAATCAGTTCTTAACTATATTTGAAAAAAGGGTTCAACTTTAATTAAAAAGTCAAACCCCATTATTTTTAAACTTACACGCTTTTTAGGACAATATCGGCTTAAAATTTGAGCAGGAAAAAACTTTTTTGGGTTCCTTAACCTCTTTTTACTAAACTCAATCACTCAAAATATATTTAGGAGAAATTTGATACAGGCTAATATAAAAGATACCCATAAAACAGTACATGATGCTATAAACAGCCAGGTAAATATTCTAATATATTTCATAATATTTTATTTATTCAGAAAAAAAATATACATATAGACTTTACATAGATAATAGTAGTATTCTAAGAGTTTACGATTATTTTATTTGACAAACTTTGAATTTTCGTATCTCTTTTAATACTAAAAACTGAAAAAATACTAACGAAAAAAAGGGATGTAAGCTTCTAATAATAAAACATTACTTTAAGCTTACATCCTTTCAATACTAAAATTAAATTAGAGAATTAGTTCATTGAAACAATTAAAAACTCACTTCTTCTGTTCAACTGATGCTCTTCCTCTGTACAATCTACATCATCTGAACATCTGTTAATCAATTTGCTTTCACCATATCCTCTTCCTGTTAGTCTTTTTGCATTAATTCCTCTTTTCACAAACCATTCAATAGTTGCTTTGGCCCTCCTGTCAGATAACAGCATATTGTATTTTTTGGTTTGTCTGCTATCGGTATGAGAACGAACATCAATTTTCATATTTGGATACTGTTTCATAACAGCTACTATTTTCTCTAATTCAAAAGCAGCGTCTTTACGAATAAACGATTGATCTAAATCAAAATAAATAATAGGAATGTTTAAGGTTTTGGCTAAATCTGTTCCAACACCAATTTCCTTAACTTGTTTTTCTAATTTAACATCCAGTTCTGATTTATCAATTGATGGCTGAATGGTGATAACACTTTCATTTGTTTCGTAATCTTTCTTTGCTACTCTTACATGATACGTTTTATTACACTTCACATCAAAATTATAAGTCCCATCTGCAGCAGAAATTACTTCTGCAATTTGTTGAAACTTGTCGTCAAGTAAAGCTACCTTTGCCTCGCTTAAAACTTCATTGATATCAGAATCTGTTATGGTTCCCAATAATTTCTTTTCGCAATCCAGTTTTCTTGTTTCTGAAAATTTATAGATATCATCACTTCCTTTTCCTCCTTCTTTATTTGATGAGAAAAACCCCTTTCTTGTACTACTTTCAATAATAAAAGCAAAATCATCAAATTTAGTATTTACCGGTTCTCCGATATTTTGAACGTCATAAAAACCTGAATCAGCTTTAATTTTTGCGACAAATATATCCAGACCTCCTAATCCCGGACGTCCATCACTGGCAAAATATAGTTCGTTATCTCCCGATACAAAAGGAAATGTTTCTCTTCCCTCGGTGTTAATTGCCGGTCCCAGGTTTTGGGGCTTGCCAAATGTACCATCTGATTTAATTTCAACACTATATAAGTCAGATTGTCCTAAACTTCCCGGCATATCAGATGCAAAATATAACGTCTTCTCGTCTGCACTCAAAGCAGGATGAGCAACACTAAACTGATCACTATTAAAAGGTAGTTCTGTAATATTGGTCCATTTATCATTTACAAAATCTGCTTTATAGAGCTTTAGCAAAGTAATTCTCTTACTGTCTTTTCCTTTCTTTCCACTCAAAAAGTTATTTCTTGTAAAGTACATCGTTTTTCCGTCTTTGGTAAAAACAGGAGTTGATTCGTTTAATTTTGAATTAATCTTTTTCTCAAATCGAACCGGATTTTCTAAACTGCCATCTGATTTTAATTCTGCAGCATATAAATTCGTAAAAGACTTATTAGTCCATTTAAATGTTTTACGTGCTACAATACCTGTATCTCTCGCAGAAGCGAATACTAGCTTATTATTAAAAATCGTACTGCCATAATCTGATTGTCTGGAATTAATTCCGATATCTGATATTTCGAATCTTCCTGAATTCAATTTTATTTGTTCCAGATAGTTTTTATTATTTTCAAACAGAACTCCTCTTGTATCTGTCTTGGTTTTTTGATTAAAAACCTCAAGCATTATGTCTGATTTAGCATAATCTCCAATGGATTTTAGAGATTGTGCATATCTGTAAAAGTATTCCGGTTCCTGCTCCTTGTTCAAAGAGAATAGGGCGTCATACCATTTCACAGCCTTTGTAAGTTCAGCATTAAAATAATAAGCGTTTCCCAATCTCTGAAACATTTTTTCATCCTTATACCCGCTTTCGGCCACTTTCTCATAAATCGAAATAGCATCTACATAGGCATATTGATTGTAGTTTTTCTCTGCTCTGTTCAAAACTGCTTTTTGAGCCATTCCGTTAAAACAGATAAAAGGTAAAAACACAGTGTAAATTATTTTTTTAATTTTCATAATTAAAAGAATCTTGGTGAAGTTATTCGTCCATGTTTGTTTAAGAATTCAAAACGCAAAAATATCTCGTGCGATCCTGAATTATAATTGACCAGTTTTGTTGTCTCACGATCGTAAGCATAACCTAAATACAAACTGTCCGTAATCTGAAATCCGGCCAATGCACTTACAGAAGCACTCCATCTGTAAGCAACACCAATTACAAATTTGTCGTTAAACATAAAATTTGCAGAGCCATCAATTTGCAGAGGTGCTCCTTCAACCATTTTAGTTAACAAAGCCGGTTTGAATTTTATGGTTTCATAATGATCTAAATCAAACACATAACCTGCAATAAGGTAATAGTTTATCTGATCCTTGAATATGGCTACTTCGTTATCATCATAACGATTGGTCTGAATGAAATTGGGTACCGATAAACCAATGTAAGCTTTGTCTGTATGCCAATAAATACCGGCTCCAATATTTGGTGAAAATTTATTTTTGAAGTTCTGAAACTGCGAATCTCCCTGATTTTCCTGTTTCAGTTTGCTTGGATCAAGGTTAAATAAATTTGCAGATCCTTTTATACCAAAAGATAATTTTGCTGTTGCTGATGTAGCTATAGAGTATGAAAAATCTGCTGATATGTTATTTTCATTTGTTGGACCTATTTTATCATTTACTAAAGAAACCCCTAACCCTACATTATCCCCTAAAGGTGTATTTACTGAAAAGCTGCTCGTTTCCGGTGCTCCATCTAAACCCACCCATTGTGTACGATACATTCCAAAAACACTCAAATTTCCTCTGGATCCTGCATAAGCCGGATTTATATTAATAGTATTATACATGTATTGTGTAAACTGTGCATCCTGCTGTGCAAAACCTGCACCCGAACAAAACAATAAAACTAAAAGTAATTTTTTCATTTATTTCATTTTTAAATAATGGCTTAGCCTTGACTAAGCCATTTTAATTGTACAGAATATTATTTGGTCAGGTATAAATACCCTGCTTTCTGATGTGGGTTAGACTGCATATCTTTATACTTGATAATGTAATAATAAGTACCTTCAGGCAATCCGTTTGAGTCTTTAACAGTAACACGTCCTTCTGAAATACCTCTAAAAGCGATGTCATTATTATTGTAATGCTGTCTTTCATACACTAAAACTCCCCAACGATTGTAAATCTGTACCGTATTATCCGGATAACATTCTATACCTTGTATATAGAATCTTTCATTCTTATTGTCCCCGTTTACAGAAACAGCGTTAAATATTTCGATTACGCAACCACTTAATTCCAGAACTGTTGGTTTGTCGCCATCAGAATCACTGTAATCTGATTTATCTAAAACAATGATTCCACTTTTGGTTATACCTGTTACTGTTGCCTGATTGCTTATACTTCCGGCATTTACATCTGCCTGTGTTAAAGTATAAGTTCCGGTAATTGAAGAACTATCTGTTTGACCAGCTCCTAAACTAATTGGATTTCCACTCATAACAATTCCTGGTAAAGGATCAGAAACTAATATATTTTCAAGATCTGTATTACCGTTATTACTTATAGAAAAACTATACGTTAAGGTCTCTCCTGCTTCAGCATATCCATTTTTATTCGTATCATTCAACACAACTGTTTTAACAATGGCAATTGCCGGAACTTCAACAAAAATCTTAACCGTTGCTGTACTACAATTTGTATTTGGATTTGCTTTTTCACATATTTCGTATGTTAAAGTATAATCCCCTCCTTTTGTACCCGGAGCTACATCAATTGTTCCGTCAGCATTCAGCGTAATTCCTGCTGGAAGATTTAATCCTTTTACAATAACATCTGAAGCTTTAACCGGAATTCCGTTTAATTTATCATTATCTAAAACATTTACTACTTCTAACGCTCCGTTAAGCCCGTCTGCCAACGTTACATCGTCTTCATTCTCTGCCTGAATGCTAAATGTTGGCATAGCATTACATCCTGATGTCGCATCTGGGTAATTAACAACTACAGATTTAGTCGGGTTTAATGTAAATTGCATTGTAACTGCCGGTCTTGTTAATTCAAAACCATCGTTTCCTGCTATCCACTGACCATTTACCAAAATCCATCCCGGCCAGTCTGTTGGATTATTATTACTGTCAACAATTGCTCCCGGCCATAATACATTACCACTTAATGGCATATTGTTTTGAGTCGCTACAACATTATTAGCACTATCTATCCAGTTAATTGTTAACAATCCTGTTGGAGTGAAATTATCTGCTGTCACATTATAAGTAACATAAGGTGTATTCTTATCACAATAACTACTTGCTGTTATTGTCATGGTTGGCGCAACAACTGTAACGGAAACTAGAGCAGAACTACAATTTCCAGGGTTTGCTTTTTCACAAATTTCATATGTCAGATAATATGTCCCTGGCAGGGCATTCGGAATCAACTCTATTGAACCATCTGCTTTTAGTGTTAATACTCCATTTGGATCTGGTGTCACTACCTTTAAATCAAGATCTGCAATTAGTGCCGTACTATGGTTAAAAGTATCGTTATCAAGTACATTTAAGACTTTTACAATCTTATCAATTCCAACAACATCAAGTATGGGATCTGCAACTGCACTTATTTGCGTTTTTTCTACTACTATTTTTATTGTTGCCGGTGTAGCATCAATTGCACCATTATTATCTATAGCCGTAAAAGTGAATAAATCCTCCCCTGAAAATGCTCCACTAGGATCATACGTAAGTGTGCCTGCTTCTAAAGGTGTCAATATCTGATTTATAACTATTGGTGTTCCTGATAAGGCTAAAGTTCCATTAACCGGCAAACTTAAAATAGTATAACTTACAATTGTTCCGTCAGTATCTGTTGCAATTAAAGCGTTTATTGGCGTTGCACCCGCTCTTGAAGGAATACTTGCATTAGTATCGTCATGAACTACTGGTGGATTATTCGCAATCGGAATTATTACAGTTGCATCCGATAAAGCTACAGCACCGAGATCATCAGTTGCTGTAAATTTAAAGCTGTCATTACCAGTAAATGTTCCGTTTGGATCATAAGTAAGCATTGTTGCTTCAGCAGGTGTTAAAATCTGATTGGCTGTTACAGCTAATCCTGATAAAGCTAAAACTCCATGAGATGGTAATGTTAAAACTGTATAACCCGCAATTGTTCCATCAATATCTGTAGCTGTTAAAGCATTGATTGCCGTTGCTGCTGCTGTTGATGGAATACTATCATTAGTGTCATCGTTTGCAACTGGCGCGTCATTGACTGAAGTTACGGTAATCAGTTCGTTGGCTGTAGCAGTCGCAGTCCCGTCTGTAATCACATACGGGATACTGATCGCGGCAGCCGAATTAAAGTTCGCTGAAGGCGTAAAAGTAATTACACCAGTAGCGGATATGTTCACTGTTCCATTCGTAACTGATATAGTCTGAACACCTCCGGTTAAAGTTGTTCCGTTGATAGATACAATTGTCAGCGTATCGCCGTCAACATCCGTATCCAGTGCTAATGGGGTCAATGTTACTGTACCGTCTTCGGCAACAGTGTAAGTATCATTTACAGCAACTGGCGCGTCATTGACTGCTGTTACGGTAATCAATTCGTTGGCCGTAGCAGTCGCAGTCCCATCTGTAATCACATACGGAATACTGATCGCTGTAGCCGAATTGAAGTTCACTGAAGGGGTAAACGTAATTACGCCCGTAGCGGAGATATTTACTGTTCCGCTAGTAACCGATATAGTCTGAACACCTCCGGTTAAAGTTGTTCCGTTGATAGATACAATGGTCAGCGTATCGCCGTCAACATCCGTATCCAGTGCCAATGGCGTCAATGTCACTGTACCGTCTTCGGCAACAGTATAAGTATCGTTTACAGCAACTGGCGCATCATTGACTGCTGTTACAGTAATCAATTCGTTGGCTGTAGCAGTCGCAGTTCCGTCTGTAATCACATACGGAATGCTGATTGCGGTAGCCGAATTAAAGTTCACTGAAGGGGTAAACGTAATTACGCCCGTAGCGGAGATATTTACTGTTCCGTTGGTAACCGATATTGTCTGAGTTGTTCCTGTCAGAACAGTTCCGTTGATGGATACAATGGTCAGCGTATCACCGTCAACATCAGTATCCAGTGCCAATGGGGTCAATGTTACTGTACCGTCTTCGGCAACGGTGTAGATATCGTTTACAGCAACTGGCGCGTCATTGACTGCCGTTACGGTAATCAGTTCGTTGGCTGTAGCAGTCGCAGTCCCATCTGTAATCACATACGGAATGCTGATTGCGGTAGCCGAATTAAAGTCTGCTGAAGGGGTAAACGTAATTACGCCCGTAGCAGAGATATTTACTGTTCCGTTGGTAACCACTATTGTTTGGGTTGTGCCTGTCAGAACAGTTCCGTTGATGGATACAATTGTCAGCGTATCGCCGTCAACATCCGTGTCCAAAGCAAGCGGTGTCAGGGTTACTGTTCCGTCTTCGGCAACAGTATAAATATCGTTTACGGCAACTGGCGTGTCATTAACTGCCGTTACGGTAATCAGTTCGTTGGCCGTTGCAGTCGCAGTCCCGTCTGTAATCACATACGGAATGCTGATCGCGGTAGCCGAATTAAAGTCCGCTGAAGGGGTAAAAGTAATTACACCAGTAGCAGAGATATTTACTGTTCCGTTGGTAACAGCTATTGTCTGAACACCTCCGGTTAAAGTTGTTCCGTTGATAGATACAATGGTCAGCGTATCGCCGTCAACATCCGTATCCAGTGCCAATGGGGTCAATGTCACTGTACCATCTTCGGCAACAGTATAATTGTCATTTACAGCAACTGGCGTGTCATTAACTGCCGTTACGGTAATCAGTTCGTTGGCTGTAGCTGTAGCAGTTCCGTCTGTAATCACATACGGAATACTGATTGCGGTAGCCGAATTAAAGTCCGCTGAAGGGGTAAACGTGATTACACCCGTAGCAGAGATATTTACTGTTCCGCTAGTAACCGATATAGTCTGAACACCTCCGGTTAAAGTTGTTCCGTTGATAGATACAATGGTCAGCGCATCGCCGTCAACATCCGTGTCCAAAGCAAGCGGTGTCAGGGTTACTGTTCCGTCTTCGGCAACAGTATAAATATCGTTTACGGCAACTGGCGTGTCATTAACTGCCGTTACGGTAATCAGTTCGTTGGCCGTTGCAGTCGCAGTCCCGTCTGTAATCACATACGGAATGCTGATCGCGGTAGCCGAATTAAAGTCCGCTGAAGGCGCAAACGTGATTACGCCCGTAGCTGAGATATTTACTGTTCCGCTAGTAACAGCTATTGTTTGGGTTGTTCCTGTCAGAATGGTTCCGTTGATAGAGACAATTGACAACGCATCGCCGTCAACATCCGAATCCAAAGCAAGCGGGGTTAGTGTTACTGTTCCGTCTTCGGCAACGGTATAAATATCGTTTACGGCAACTGGCGCGTCATTGACTGCCGTTACGGTAATCAGTTCGTTGGCTGTAGCAGTCGCAATCCCGTCTGTAATCACATACGGAATACTGATTGCGGTAGCCGAATTAAAGTCCGCTGAAGGGGTAAACGTGATTACGCCCGTAGCGGAGATATTTACTGTTCCGCTAGTAACCGATATAGTCTGAACACCTCCGGTTAAAGTTGTTCCGTTGATAGATACAATGGTCAGCGTATCGCCGTCAACATCCGTATCCAGTGCCAATGGCGTCAATGTCACTGTACCGTCTTCGGCAACAGTATAAGTATCGTTTACAGCAACTGGCGCATCATTGACTGCTGTTACAGTAATCAATTCGTTGGCTGTAGCAGTCGCAGTTCCGTCTGTAATCACATACGGAATGCTGATTGCGGTAGCCGAATTAAAGTCCGCTGAAGGGGTAAACGTAATTACGCCCGTAGCAGAGATATTTACTGTTCCGTTGGTAACCGATATTGTCTGAGTTGTTCCTGTCAGAACAGTTCCGTTGATGGATACAATGGTCAGCGTATCACCGTCAACATCAGTATCCAGTGCCAATGGGGTCAATGTTACTGTACCGTCTTCGGCAACGGTGTAGATATCGTTTACAGCAACTGGCGCGTCATTGACTGCCGTTACGGTAATCAGTTCGTTGGCTGTAGCAGTCGCAGTCCCATCTGTAATCACATACGGAATGCTGATTGCGGTAGCCGAATTAAAGTCTGCTGAAGGGATAAACGTGATTACGCCCGTAGCAGAGATATTTACTGTTCCGTTGGTAACCGCTATTGTCTGGGTTGTACCTGTCAGAACGGTTCCGTTGATAGAGACAATGGTCAGCGTATCGCCGTCAACATCCGTGTCCAAAGCAAGCGGTGTAAGGGTTACTGTTCCGTCTTCGGCAACGGTATAGATATCGTTTACAGCAACTGGCGCGTCATTGACTGCTGTTACGGTAATCAATTCGTTGGCCGTTGCAGTCGCTGTACCGTCTGTAATCACATACGGAATGCTGATTGCGGTAGCCGAATTAAAGTTCGCTGAAGGGGTAAACGTGATTACGCCCGTAGCGGATATGTTCACTGTTCCGTTGGTAACTAATATAGTCTGAACACCTCCGGTTAAAGTTGTTCCGTTGATAGATACAATGGTCAGCGTATCGCCGTCAACATCCGTATCCAGTGCCAATGGCGTCAATGTCACTGTACCGTCTTCGGCAACAGTATAAGTATCGTTTACAGCAACTGGCGCATCATTGACTGCTGTTACAGTAATCAATTCGTTGGCTGTAGCAGTCGCAGTTCCGTCTGTAATCACATACGGAATGCTGATTGCGGTAGCCGAATTAAAGTCCGCTGAAGGGGTAAACGTAATTACGCCCGTAGCAGAGATATTTACTGTTCCGTTGGTAACCGATATTGTCTGAGTTGTTCCTGTCAGAACAGTTCCGTTGATGGATACAATGGTCAGCGTATCACCGTCAACATCAGTATCCAGTGCCAATGGGGTCAATGTTACTGTACCGTCTTCGGCAACGGTGTAGATATCGTTTACAGCAACTGGCGCGTCATTGACTGCCGTTACGGTAATCAGTTCGTTGGCTGTAGCAGTCGCAGTCCCATCTGTAATCACATACGGAATGCTGATTGCGGTAGCCGAATTAAAGTCTGCTGAAGGGATAAACGTGATTACGCCCGTAGCAGAGATATTTACTGTTCCGTTGGTAACCGCTATTGTCTGGGTTGTACCTGTCAGAACGGTTCCGTTGATAGAGACAATGGTCAGCGTATCGCCGTCAACATCCGTGTCCAAAGCAAGCGGTGTAAGGGTTACTGTTCCGTCTTCGGCAACGGTATAGATATCGTTTACAGCAACTGGCGCGTCATTGACTGCTGTTACGGTAATCAATTCGTTGGCCGTTGCAGTCGCTGTACCGTCTGTAATCACATACGGAATGCTGATTGCGGTAGCCGAATTAAAGTTCGCTGAAGGGGTAAACGTGATTACGCCCGTAGCGGATATGTTCACTGTTCCGTTGGTAACTAATATAGTCTGAACACCTCCGGTTAAAGTTGTTCCGTTGATAGATACAATTGTCAGCGTATCGCCGTCAACATCCGTATCCAGTGCTAATGGGGTCAATGTTACTGTACCGTCTTCGGCAACAGTGTAAGTATCATTTACAGCAACTGGCGCGTCATTGACTGCTGTTACGGTAATCAATTCGTTGGCCGTAGCAGTCGCAGTCCCATCTGTAATCACATACGGAATACTGATCGCTGTAGCCGAATTGAAGTTCACTGAAGGGGTAAACGTAATTACGCCCGTAGCGGAGATATTTACTGTTCCGCTAGTAACCGATATAGTCTGAACACCTCCGGTTAAAGTTGTTCCGTTGATAGATACAATGGTCAGCGTATCGCCGTCAACATCCGTATCCAGTGCCAATGGCGTCAATGTCACTGTACCGTCTTCGGCAACAGTATAAGTATCGTTTACAGCAACTGGCGCATCATTGACTGCTGTTACAGTAATCAATTCGTTGGCTGTAGCAGTCGCAGTTCCGTCTGTAATCACATACGGAATGCTGATTGCGGTAGCCGAATTAAAGTTCACTGAAGGGGTAAACGTAATTACGCCCGTAGCGGAGATATTTACTGTTCCGTTGGTAACCGATATTGTCTGAGTTGTTCCTGTCAGAACAGTTCCGTTGATGGATACAATGGTCAGCGTATCACCGTCAACATCAGTATCCAGTGCCAATGGGGTCAATGTTACTGTACCGTCTTCGGCAACGGTGTAGATATCGTTTACAGCAACTGGCGCGTCATTGACTGCCGTTACGGTAATCAGTTCGTTGGCTGTAGCAGTCGCAGTCCCATCTGTAATCACATACGGAATGCTGATTGCGGTAGCCGAATTAAAGTCTGCTGAAGGGGTAAACGTAATTACGCCCGTAGCAGAGATATTTACTGTTCCGTTGGTAACCACTATTGTTTGGGTTGTGCCTGTCAGAACAGTTCCGTTGATGGATACAATTGTCAGCGTATCGCCGTCAACATCCGTGTCCAAAGCAAGCGGTGTCAGGGTTACTGTTCCGTCTTCGGCAACAGTATAAATATCGTTTACGGCAACTGGCGTGTCATTAACTGCCGTTACGGTAATCAGTTCGTTGGCCGTTGCAGTCGCAGTCCCGTCTGTAATCACATACGGAATGCTGATCGCGGTAGCCGAATTAAAGTCCGCTGAAGGGGTAAAAGTAATTACACCAGTAGCAGAGATATTTACTGTTCCGTTGGTAACAGCTATTGTCTGAACACCTCCGGTTAAAGTTGTTCCGTTGATAGATACAATGGTCAGCGTATCGCCGTCAACATCCGTATCCAGTGCCAATGGGGTCAATGTCACTGTACCATCTTCGGCAACAGTATAATTGTCATTTACAGCAACTGGCGTGTCATTAACTGCCGTTACGGTAATCAGTTCGTTGGCTGTAGCTGTAGCAGTTCCGTCTGTAATCACATACGGAATACTGATTGCGGTAGCCGAATTAAAGTCCGCTGAAGGGGTAAACGTGATTACACCCGTAGCAGAGATATTTACTGTTCCGCTAGTAACCGATATAGTCTGAACACCTCCGGTTAAAGTTGTTCCGTTGATAGATACAATGGTCAGCGCATCGCCGTCAACATCCGTGTCCAAAGCAAGCGGTGTCAGGGTTACTGTTCCGTCTTCGGCAACAGTATAAATATCGTTTACGGCAACTGGCGTGTCATTAACTGCCGTTACGGTAATCAGTTCGTTGGCCGTTGCAGTCGCAGTCCCGTCTGTAATCACATACGGAATGCTGATCGCGGTAGCCGAATTAAAGTCCGCTGAAGGGGTAAACGTGATTACGCCCGTAGCAGAGATTTTCACTGTTCCGTTGGTAACCACTATTGTTTGGGTTGTGCCTGTCAGAACAGTTCCGTTGATAGATACAATGGTCAGCGTATCACCGTCAACATCAGTATCCAGTGCCAATGGGGTCAATGTCACTGTACCGTCTTCGGCAACGGTATAAATATCGTTTACGGCAACTGGCGCGTCATTAACTGCCGTTACGGTAATCAGTTCGTTAGCTGTAGCAGTCGCAGTCCCATCTGTAATTACATACGGAATACTGATCGCTGTAGCCGAATTGAAGTTCACTGAAGGGGTAAACGTAATTACGCCCGTAGCGGAGATATTTACTGTTCCGCTAGTAACCGATATAGTCTGAACACCTCCGGTTAAAGTTGTTCCGTTGATAGATACAATGGTCAGCGTATCGCCGTCAACATCCGTATCCAGTGCCAATGGCGTCAATGTCACTGTACCGTCTTCGGCAACAGTATAAGTATCGTTTACAGCAACTGGCGCATCATTGACTGCTGTTACAGTAATCAATTCGTTGGCTGTAGCAGTCGCAGTTCCGTCTGTAATCACATACGGAATGCTGATTGCGGTAGCCGAATTAAAGTCCGCTGAAGGGGTAAACGTAATTACGCCCGTAGCAGAGATATTTACTGTTCCGTTGGTAACCGATATTGTCTGAGTTGTTCCTGTCAGAACAGTTCCGTTGATGGATACAATGGTCAGCGTATCACCGTCAACATCAGTATCCAGTGCCAATGGGGTCAATGTTACTGTACCGTCTTCGGCAACGGTGTAGATATCGTTTACAGCAACTGGCGCGTCATTGACTGCCGTTACGGTAATCAGTTCGTTGGCTGTAGCAGTCGCAGTCCCATCTGTAATCACATACGGAATGCTGATTGCGGTAGCCGAATTAAAGTCTGCTGAAGGGATAAACGTGATTACGCCCGTAGCAGAGATATTTACTGTTCCGTTGGTAACCGCTATTGTCTGGGTTGTACCTGTCAGAACGGTTCCGTTGATAGAGACAATGGTCAGCGTATCGCCGTCAACATCCGTGTCCAAAGCAAGCGGTGTAAGGGTTACTGTTCCGTCTTCGGCAACGGTATAAATATCGTTTACAGCAACTGGAGCATCATTGACTGCTGTTACGGTAATCAATTCGTTGGCCGTTGCAGTCGCTGTACCGTCTGTAATCACATACGGAATGCTGATTGCGGTAGCCGAATTAAAGTTCGCTGAAGGGGTAAACGTGATTACGCCCGTAGCGGATATGTTCACTGTTCCGTTGGTAACCGCTATTGTCTGGGTTGTTCCTGTCAGAATGGTTCCGTTGATAGATACAATTGTCAGCGTATCGCCATCAACATCCGTATCCAGTGCCAATGGGGTCAATGTCACTGTTCCATCTTCGGCAACAGTGTAAGTATCATTAACAGCAACTGGCGCATTATTTGTAACTTTTAAAACTGCTGTGTTCGATGAAGGCTGTGCACAAACATTTGAAGTACTTGTAACGTCTACCTTATATAAATAATTATTATATGAGTATGGAATATTCGTTAACGTCAAAGAATTTGTGGCTGCATTTGAAAAAACAGGATTCGTTCCTCCATTAGTAACAGTTGTCCAGTTTAAACCATTATCAATACTTTGTTTCCAAACATATACAAGTTGGTTTCCTGTAACTGCAGTTGTAAAAGTTGCATTTGAACCTGGATTTATATTTGCATCAGTAGGCTGAGTTGTAATCAAGACCTTATTCGATACTAAATAATTGGCCTTTGATGTACCATTCGTGTTTAGTGGAGCGGTATATGATGCCGCTGTTACCTTACCATCAGCCGCATTTGTTGCGGGAGGATTTCCAGTACCATAATATCCATTTGAATCCGGATCTACCGCAGTACTTCCATATGCTTCAACTGAATCCGGGCATCCGTCATTATCTGAATCTAAATCCAGTTGATTTATTATTCCGTCTAAATCCTCATCATACCTGTCATCAATACCATCAGAATTTATATCTACAAATCCTGCAGCATCTTTATCTACATAATTTAATTTTTTATCTCCATCCGCATCTCCAAAAGGATCTGGTAAAGCTCCTATCTCAACTGTATCTAAAATACCGTCATTATCATCATCCAAATCACATTCTACATTAAGACCATCATTGTCCTGATTTCCTTCATAATTAGGGTTTTCTATTGGAATGTATAATGAAACGCTTCCTCCGTTTGATCCATTTTGAGATCCATTTCTTTGTCCGTCCAAATGCTGTCCTCCAATACCTCCGGTAGAAATCAATGTTACATTTGCAGGAAGGCTTGCTAAAGAATAAAGCAAAGCACCTCCACCTCCACCTCCACCAGGACCATGATACGTATTTGTATTCAAGTCCTGTCCGTCACCTCCTTTTGTAGATACCGTTAAATTACCTGTAAAAACAGGAGTCTTTAAAACGACTGTCCCACCAGCACCTCCACCACCTCCACCATCTGGCGCACCTGTTGGATTAACCGCTAACGGTGCGAAGCCATCAGCTATGATGGAGTAACCATTTCCAACAATTTCATTCGCAAAAATGATAACAATACCTCCTCCATCTGCAGCCGAAGAAGGGTTACTTGTTGTTACATATCCTGATCCTCCTGCTCCACCAAGAAAAACTTTGTCCTGGGCAAAATAAGTCGACAAACTTACACCGCCTATACCTCCGGAATTTGCCCCATTAACATCGCACCATCGTTTTCCTCCTTCTCCTCCGGCTCCATAGTTAGATCCACCACCACCGCCTGAATCACCAGAAACTCCGGAACCTCCTCCATTTGCACGTGGTGATCGTCCTCTATTATTAGCATTATTGTCTAAAACAATCCCATCCCCTTTTGTAAAAGAAGCTGTATAAGTGCTGCTTTGAACATATTGAATATTAGGGTTGATGCTACAGTCATTATTAGGTCCATTTGTCAACATTTGAATTCCCTGATATCCTTTTCCTGCAACATCTATATTAGCATTAAAAGTTACCTTGTCAGCCTGAATAGCTAATACGCCTCCTGTTTTATCCGAAGTAATCCAGTCTTTCGCAGTCAAAGTGCCGTTGATATTTACTGCCCCGGTATATTTTGGAACCCTCACCACCTGAACCAAACCACTAATTGTATAGTTTTTAATTAATGGATATACAGGTGTTATTACATTACCTACAATGCTTTTAATTTCAAAAAACTCATAATTACCAGTATTATTAATAGCTGATATATTTCCACCTGCACTAGTATTGGTCACATCGATGGCAGCACCTTTCATCTGAATAATTAAAGCCTTATCTCCAACCGAAAGTCCGGCAGAATTACTAACTGTAATTGTATTAAAACAAGTTAGGTCGCAAGGTGCACAAACTGGCTGATTAATAGCTGTAACTGAAAAATAGCTATTTACTATCCCTGAAATATTGGTTTGGGAAAAACCATTCAGGCTAAACAATAAAAAGAAAAAAAACAGATGTAGATTCAATCTTCTTTTTTCATTAATCAACAACATTTTCAAACTAAAAATTATGCGTTCTTTCCTATGTGTTTTTAGCAAAAAAGACTTAAGAAAAATCGCCACAAGTAATGGCAACATTTTTAGTTTTTGAAAGACTTCCCAAAAATTAAAGAGTCGAGTTTTTTTCATAAAAATTAATATTCTATTTAGTAGCGTGCAAAAGAACAAAATGAAATAATTTCTCATTTACAAGCGCTTCTAAACATTGTCCAAAAACGAAGATTTTGGCAAACAAAATATTTATGTACAAACTCACTTACTTATTATACTCAGTAATTCAAATAGTTAAACAAAGGAAACAATACCCTTATTATTTCTAAATATTCTTTTAAAATTAAAACCCTAAGCTTTATTGAATTAAAAAAACGGAAAAAATGTTATCTGTTAGTTACGATTTGCAATAAAAAACGTCTCATTTTTTTTGTTGATTGAAAACATTTTTATGTCAGATACACTTACAAAAAATGCTTAATTTAAGATTATAACTAAATCTATATAATCACAGCTGAAGAAGTCTTCGATTATTAGAAAAAAAACTGAAAACTGCCATTTTGAGGAAATTTATAAAGCACAAGGAACAGTTCTTAATGTTATGTATGCTATTGAAAATTTAGTCCGGAGTATTTTATGCTAATGCAGCCTTTTGCGAAAATATCGAAAACATTCTGAATATTAATAAGCAGAAAACACTATCTATAAATCACTAAATACCTAATATTTAAAGTTTTATTTAAAAAATTATAGTTATCATTCAAATTTTGAGAAAAAATAGAATTTGAAATTAGAACTACTTCCATGAAAAAACAAATTACTTTGTTACAGCAAAATAACACTAATTTTAACTTTCACAATTAATTTAGTTTAATTCTTTCTCAAGAGTCGATTTCATTTTTAAATATTCTCCAGGGGTGCAACCTACTTCATCTTTAAAGGTACTTTGAAAAGAAGAACGTGAAGAAAATCCGGCTTTATTACCTATTGCATCAAGTGTTAATGAGTCCGAAAGTCCATCTTCAATTAGCTTTTTAGCATATTCAATTCTGAGTTCAGCACGTATCTTTGTCAATTTAACTTTCAATATACTGTTAAAACAATAATAAAGATGATGCTTAGGTACATTCATAGATCGGGAAAGTTCTTCCATTGAAAAATTAGCATTTAGAAAAATCTCACTCTCTTTAATATAATCTAGAATCGATTGAGATAATTCAATAAATCTTGGGTCAATATCTTTTTCCTGAAGTTCTTCCTGAACCTCATTGTCCTGTTCTCTTTGTAAAACATTTACAGTATTATTTTCTAGAAGTACTGATCCATCTAATTGTAACTGTTTTTCTGGTCCTAAGAAATAATCATTCTTATTTTTATCCCTTTGCGGAATCCCATAAAGCAATTCAGGGAAAACCAATAAACTCACAGGGATAATTAGAAGGCAAAAACTAATAATATCCATTGGCAGACTAGTTTTCAATTTTGTTAAGTCAGGATTCGGCTCTTTTAAAAAAGAATAAGACAGTACCGCAAAACATACAATTACAAATACAATTATAAATATAAAACTAAAAAGCCATAACAATACCTTACGAGTCTGGACTTTAGGAATTCGTTTATTGGTTCCCATTTTTGTCCAAAAACGAAACACCATAACTAATACCAATATCAGATAAAAACACAATAAAGCAGGTCTCGCAATAATATTAACAATATTAGGATAAAGTCCTACGGTAAATGTTTTTGCAACCATAGTATCCTTCACTAGTCGCCGTGCCAAAGCTAATTTATAAGAAAAAGGAGTTAGTAAGTAAGGCGTTATACTAATTAAATTGATAAAAGCAGGAACCAAATGCAAAAAATCTTTCCTGGTAAATTTACTGTTATCGAATAAAGTGCCTCTAACATAAAAATATAATAATGGTCCAATTAGGAAACCAATCGGAGCCGTATTATTATAAAAAATAGCCAGCAAAAACACACTCTTTTTAAAAAACAATACATAGTGTATTAAAGAATATGAGCATAACACGTAAATGAATCCAGATAAAAAAATGGAATTACGGTTAATGTTCCAATTATGATAGGCCATTAAAATCGCCAGAAAAATAGTAAGTATAGATATATAGGGATGCATCTGTATTTTCAAAGCATGTAAAGTAACATACTTTAAGCGCAACAAAGTTAATCAATGGAATTTCAAAAACAATATTTTAAAAAAAATAGAGACTAAGTTTCCCAGGTGCTAAAAACCACTGTCTGAATCTTTTCATTAAAAAACCTAAAAATATTTTATTTTGATTTGAAATAACAATTCTGTTTAAAAATCACTTTCAAATAAAAGTAATAATTATCTATATTTGCCCGCCTTAAATCTTGAAGAAACCGATATGTAATATTCTAAAATCAGCTCATCTAATTTTATCTTATCATTTGAACAACTCCTTCAAATAAATAAAATTTATTATTTAAAGCACTCTCAAAAATTTTTAAATTATTACAAGTGTCTCAATGAAAAAAAATATTCTGTTCCTTATCTTATTGGGACAATACACTTACTCACAACACGGGATTGTAAAAGACAGTACAAAAAACAATCAACTTGAAGAAGTGATTGTTACTGCAAATAAAGTAGAACAAAAAAACGTAGAGGTACCTGTAGCAGTTACTTCTATTTCGTCCAAAGGAATTTTAGATTCAAGGTTAGTAAACTATTCTGATTTAACAGGCAGAATTCCCAATTATTTATATCAGGGTTCGGGAGTTGGTTTTCAATCTATAAATTCAATAAGGGGAATTCAGGTATTTAGTTATAACCCTGCGGTATCCGTTTATGTCGATGATGTAAATTCATTGGATATTATGGCAGGTGGTTTTGAACTTACGGATATTGATCGTATTGAAATTTTGCGTGGTCCGCAAAGCACTCTTTTTGGACGAAATGCTATGGGAGGTGTTATAAATATTTTTACCAAAAAGCCCACTAACAAAACTACTGGATTCATTGAACTTGAAAATGGAAATTTTTCCTTGCAGCGCTATTCTGCAGGTGTAAAATTCCCTATTATTAAGGATAAACTATTTTTTGGGTTAAATGGATTATTCCAAAAAAGAGATGGTTTTATGAAAAATGACATCAAAGGAACTACTACAACCGATACTAGCCTGAATGGAAGAACCATTGGTGATGAAGAAAATACGTATGGAAACATTTTTTTTAAATGGCTTGTTAATAACAAACTAAGTTTTACAGCAAACGTAAAACATCAGAGAGATTTTTCAAATGCATCCGGATATCTGGTTTCTCAAAAATCAGAAAAAATTGCATTAGAAACCCCAACGGTTATCAATGTGGCCAGAATAGGAACACATGAGAGAGAAATTACCAATTATTCACTTACAGCAAAATATCAGGCACAGAGCTTCGAACTAACTTCTATTACTGCTTTCCAGCAAATTTCGTTTTTATTTAGAAACATGGATTTCCCTGGCTATTATGAATCATTTTACAGAAGTTCTATTGGGGAAAAATTACCAACACAAAATGTATGGACCCAAGAGATCCGAATTAATTCTGCTAAAAAAGAGAACAAATTTCAATATATTGCAGGTTTATACGGTTTTAAACAAATTAGCTACGATCCTACAAGTAATTTAGCCTATGAATTGTCTCCTTCCAATTACGTAATTTACAGAAATAAAAGAAATAATAGTGGGTATGCTGCTTTTGGAGAAATTAGTTATAGACTTTTTGACAAACTAAAAATAATTGCGGGAATTCGTTATGATATAGAAGAACGGGAATCTATTTTTAATGGTTTTGGCGATGCTGTTTTTGTAGGCGGGGTATTTACACAAATTCGTCCTGACCTCGAAAAATCAGTAAAATACAATGCTTTTTCTCCTAAAGCATCATTAATTTACAGCCTTAATGAAAAGTCAAATATTTACGCCACTTTTACACGTGGTTTTAGAGCTGGAGGAATAAGTTCACAGGCTGTTCCTGTAGGAGTTCGACAAGATTATGATCCTGAATATTCAGATAATTTCGAATTAGGTTATAAAACCAATTTTTGGAATAACAGAGTCAACTTGAATGCTGCTGCATTTGCAATTAATTGGCAGGATTTGCAATTCTCTAATCTGGTTGCACCAACTACTTATTCTATGGAAAATGTAGGTAATGCCTACTCTAAAGGTATTGAACTGGAAGCCAACATTATCCCTCTGAAAGGATTACAATTAGATTTTGCTTATTCTATAAACGATGCCCAATATAAAGATTTCGATTTAAAAAGAATAAACTTCATATCAGGTACACAAATTACAACACCAATAGGAGGCAATAAATTATCGAATGCCCCAAAAACAACATTTTATACCGCTACTCAATATTCAATTCAAACATCTGAAAAAGTAAATTTACTATTTAGAATTGAATTTAGAAATATTGGCGGATATTATACGGACATCCAAAATAGTCTTTATCAGCCTACCTATCAGGTTGTAAACACCCGATTTGGATTAAATTATGACAATTATGGTTTGTTCTTATGGATCAAGAATTTAACTAATGAACACTATTTATTTTATGGAAGTAGTGATACCAGTTTAAGAAGGTCATCTGTAGCAGCAATGCCAAGTCAGATAGGAGTTACATTATCTGCCAGGTTTTAAAAAATTATGCAGAACTTTTAAAATATGACCTATATATCTTGCTTTTAGTAAAATTAACTTAATAAACATATTCAATAATCCGGCGGTAATCTTCAACAAATGAGTTAGATATTTGAACGTTTCTTGTTACAAAAAAAAATCAAAACTTAGGCTTTAAACAAATGTAAATCAATTATTTATAAATTAAAATTCACTAAGTATTTTCATAAATGCAATAAGATTCTCTTTAGTAGTCACTTTTTTTAATTTAAAAATTTCAAAGATAAAACCTATTCACAAATGCTAGAGACGCCATTTAAAACTCTAAACGGCGAAAAAACAAACTGGTAAAAAACACTTTGTAGCCAGGAATTATAAGAACTGGAAATTCTTTATCACAGCAATGACAGACTTAATCATATAACTTTTCCTAAGCACATATACACCTTAAATTCTACGCTATGTTCCTCTGAAAAATTCAAAACCTTTGGAACCTAAACCATTTTTTATCCTCAACTTTATAAATCGATAATCCTGATTAATAATATTATTTGGATATTAAATTCTAGAATCTCAATCAGCCCGTTTAGCCCTTTCCCAATTTACGGATTGTGATTTTTTGACATACCTGAAAAATCCAAGTATCACACATAAATTCATGATGAAAAAATAATAAGGAACAAACAGAATTTTAATCCTTGTCTCTCGATTTTCTAAAAACCATCCTAACAGCGCAGCTGCATAGAAAAAAAGTTGCATCCAAAATAATATAGAATAAAATCCAAAGGATACAATCCCTTCATTAAACGCTATAATAGATAAAACGGGAATTAATAATATAAGGCATAAAGGGGTAAGACTCCAACGCAAAACGCGATGAGAAATGTACTGAAATGAAAGTGTTCCATATTTAAAAATATTCAATAAGGAACGTAATCTTACAATAGACTGAATACCGCCCGCAGAGATTCTGATTTTACGTTTAAACTCTTCTTTTACACTAGCTGAAGCTGTTTCAATAGCATACGCTTCTGGGTCATATTGAATGGTATATCCTTCTTGAGCGACTCTTAATGATATAATAAAATCGTCAAGCAGCGTATCTTTTTCAACATGCCGATACAGTTCTGTCCTAATAGCGAAAAGTTCTCCGGCAGCTCCAACAACAGAATATAATTCCGCATCCCATTTTTTTAATGCCGATTCATATTTCCAGTAAATTCCCTCCCCTGCTCCCGAAGCCACATCACTTTCTTTATTAACAATTCGTTTTTCTCCCGAAACACAGCCAACAGCAGGATTACTAAATAGATTAACAATGCGTCTGATTGATTCTTTGCCTAAATTTGTATTGGCGTCACTAAATATGACAATTGGTGTTTTTACAAATTCCATACCCCGGTTCATAGCCCCGATTTTTCCATTTCTTTCGTCTAAATGATAAACCGTAGTATTAGCGTACCCAGTTAATAAGTTGGGGGTCCCGTCATCAGAACCATCTGTAACCCAAATAATGTTTAATTTTTCTTTGGGGTATTCAAGTCCTAAGGTATTTTTCATTTTTGCCTCTACATAATCTTTTTCATTATAAGCAGCGATGAACAATGTAACTTCGGGTTCATAATTGGGATTACTATTTACCTTATTTCCAAGTTTTAAAAAACGCCTTATTTTGATAATTACAAATAATAAAATCCCATATCCAACATAGGTATAAACAATAATAAACAATAGAAACCAGAATATAATTTTTAGTGCTGACATAGCTTTCAATTTAAGATGGATATTTATGCTTAATAATTTTTTCGAGAACATTTCCAAATTCTACCACTCTGCCTTCCCAGGAATTAAGTCTTGCAAATTCGATTCTCTCTTTAATTAATACGTCATTATCATTTTCTAACTCATATTCAATATATGACTTGAAAAGTTTTTTGTTTTCTGCGGATTTAACCATGGATTTAAAATCGGTTAAATTGGCGAAAGCTGTCATAACCACAGGAACACCAACGGCCAAATATTCATTAATTTTTAGTGGATAAATGTTTTTATTAACCTCATCCATTTTATAAGGTATTATGCCTAAATCATATTTCGATAATAGTTCAGGCACCTCATGTGCCTTTACCGATTTAAAAAATGAAACATTATCATATTTCGATAATCTTTCTTTTATATTCTGGTTGAGCAAATAGCCCGTAAATTGAAATAATACCTGAGGTAATCCTTGAATTGCGTATTCCATACAATCGATATCAAACCTAAAATCTAAGGTTCCTATATAACCTACTTTTTTTTGTGCAGAAGAACTTGAAACAGTTTTTTTAGCGTGGGATTCAAATAATTTAAAATCAACCCCATTTTTAACCACATAGCTTTGCGTATTTAATTGCTGCTTTTCAGAATTTAAATAATCCGATGTTGTTATAATGCCATCAACCTGCCTGCAAAATTGCTGCTCAATAGTATAAATTCTTGATTTGTGCCTTTGTGTATCCATCCCGTCATAACAGTAATACACATTTAGATATTCGTGTAATTTGCCAATCATGGGCAGGCCATACATTGGGTTGTATGCAGTGATGATAATTGGATTATCTAACTTTAATTTCTTTATGGTTTTTCGAAGCTGTGTTTTATAAATAAATGCATTGATGCTAAAAAACTTTTGAAAAATTGATTCATTTTTAATAAAATCTACCGGCAAAACCGGAGGCATTACCAAATGCTTAACAACTGCATTACTATCTGTTTTTTCTTCTATGATTCTTTTTTTTAAGCCCAACATTCTGGATACTTGTGCTCTTTGTTTTCCCAATAAAGACATTATAACATCTTTGACTGTAAATGGATATTCAACAAAAACTATGGTGTTTTTTTCTGCTAAAAGTGATAACAATTGCACCGTAGATTTAGTAAACTCACCATGCCAGGTAGTTTGAGAAATGCAGATAATATTTTTACCTTCAATCATAATCTATTGTTTTTTTGAATGTTCTGAATAAATTAATTCGTAAAGTTTTAAATACTCTTTTGCCATATTTCTCCAAGAAAATTGTTTGCTGCGCTCCAAACCTTTGTCGCAAAGAGATTTTCTGTACGCGTCATTATTTATGATTTCAATAATTCCCTGAGTAATTTCTTCGGGATTAAATGGATTTATAATATGGGCAGCATCTTCTGCAATTTCAGGCATCGATGATGTATTTGACGTAATAACAGGCACGTTACACGACATAGCTTCCAACATTGGAATCCCGAAACTTTCGCGAAGTGACGGATACAAAAAAATATCGCATTGGGAATAAATAGCAGGTAAATCGGTATTAATTACATAACCTGTCAAAACAATATGATTGATAAGATTGGTGTCATCAATTTCGACCAAGAGAATATTGAGTTCAGTTTTATCATAATCGAGCATAACCAGTTTATAATCAGTCTCTGTCTGTTTTAAAAAATCTGAAAAGGCTTTTAGTGTTCCTTTTGTATTTTTCTTAGGATCCGTATTACCAAGGAAAAAGAAATACTTATCAGGTAAATTGTATTTTTCTCTAACGCGTTTCAGTTCGTCTTTACTGGTAACTGGTTTAAAATGTTCACTTACGCCATTATAAATAGCATCGAGTTTTTTATCGTCTTTAATTCCAAAGAATTCACCGATTCTGTTTTTTTCAAAATGGGATACTGTAATCACTTTTTTACTCCTTTTTACAACACGTGGTACTACGAGTTTTCTATATATATTTCCAAATTTTTGGTAGGTACTTGCACTGCTTTTGAGTATTTTTAAATAACCGCTTTCCATGTAAATAATGTCATGAAGAATCGTAATTAAAGGAATAGAAGTAAAAAATGGTGCCGTATTACTCGTACAATGCAATACATCGCAACCATATTTTTTGGCTGCTTTTGGCAATGCTATTTGTTCCCATGCTGGGTATGGTCCCCCATTTAATTCAATAATCTTAAAGTTTGAAGTTTCTTTAAGAACGGAACTGTCTTGATCTGGTTTTACAAATATAAAATATTCATTTTCGTGGTCTAGATCCTGGAGATTCTTTATTAGTTCTAAAGCTACCATGTCCATACCATGTTTTTTTTTACGAAAAAGCCGCTGTCCTTCTATACCTATTTTCATGATGCTCTTTTTTAGATTAATTGCTTCTGCATCTTGATAAAAATCAGAAGTAATTATTATGATTTTATTTTCCCATCTCTTAATTAGTGTGTTTTCCAGTATAATTTCAAGTTTGTTTATTTGAACTTGAAGTATGCTTTGTATGTATAAATGTTTTATTGGCTCCTTTAATTTTTAACAGAGACAGCAGCATCATAAACATACCTTTTGGCAGACTAGCCAAAGCATTCAAAGTATTAATAGTATAGAAATATTTTGGAACTGAAAAAACAAAAGACATTATGCAGGCTGTTACTAAGATAATCCAATAATTAGAGTAAGGATTTTGGTTATCTAAAAAATAATTGATTACAAGAAAGCCAATACTGCACAGCATTACAGCTCCTAACAGTAATATTCTAGGTGGCTGTATAAATTGAATTGCCTTATCAAAATAATCAATATTACCATTCAATAGTAAATGTTTGCAGGCACTTAGAATATCTTTCCTGAAATAATGTAATTGTGCAGAAAGCCATCGACGGCGCTGATTGCCAAACACTTCAGCTTTTTGTATTTTTTCGTCAAAAACTACAGCATCATTGAGATAAACAATTTTGTGACCTTCTTTAAGCATTTTGAGTTCTATTTCCTTATCAAATCCGCCAACAGCAGTAACTGTTGCCATAAGTGTTTTAAAATAATTGTACTTAAAAGCCATTCCGGAACCTATTATTGCAGATGAAAGCCCCAAAACCCTGTGTCCTTTCCGAAAAATGTTATTGTTTATTTCTTCGCTAATGGCATCAAGAACAGCCCAGGAGTTATTCGTATTTTTTGCTGTACGATGACCTTGAACCGCAGTAAAACCATATTCAAAAGCAGCATTTATTTTTTTTAGAAAATCATTATTCATCACATTATCCGCATCAAGAACAACTGCAATATCATAATTATTTCCTAAGGCATCCATCGCTTTGTTTAAAGCCTTAGATTTTGTACTCTTTTCAAAACTTACTTCAATAACTATAATGGGTAAGGTCTTTAATTTTGCTATTGTTTCCTTTTGAAAAGAATCGGCAATAATTACGATATCATAAAGTTCTTGTGGATAATCTTGCAGCAATGCCGCATTTGCAACTTCAATAATTACCTCATCTTCTTTATACCCCGGAATAAGAACCGCTATTTTTTTTATATTTCCGTTATCTGAATATTTTTTCTGTTTATAAAATAAACTTGCTGCGGCAAATATTAAAATATATAAAGTTGCTAAACCCAGAAGGCTTAATAAAACAATTTGTATGATATTAAATACTAGCATAATAAATTTTATAATTAAAACCGTTAGGACTCAAGATTAAATAGCTCATCTTATTTAAACTTTCTCAGTTTATCCCTAAGTTTTAAAGCGTATTTTCTAAGGAAAGGCAGATGCTTGCCACTTTTAAGGTTATACATAAAAGATTCCGATTCAAATATCATTTCGAAATTCTCTGTACATAAAACCGGTTTTTTTGTTAATCTGTTTATCTCTACTGCCTGATGGTATTCACTTTCTATAAACAGCACATAAGGTTTTGACAGGTAAGCTTTAGCCTTATGACCGCCATGATTATTAGCGCGCTGTCTTGCCTCCATATTGGGTAAATCGAGCATAACCAGTTCATTATATTTGATATTGTTAGCCGCTAACCAAGTTTCTGTTTCTTTGCGGTATTTTTCTAAACGAGATGTTACAATTGTTCCAATTTTGCTCCCTGGAATGAACAATGGCGGAGCATTTAAAATAAAATCGGTATATTTTTCTCCGTCATCATTTTGCTCAGGCAAAGGGTCTGCACATAAAACACCATCAATGTCAAAACACGCTTTTTCTAAAGTGGTATGATTGAGAATATTCCATTGAAAATACCTTGGCAAGGGTACAATTTCAAAAAAATAATCCACCATTTTTTCTTTACCTGGAATTACATAAACTGCACAATATTTTATATTGAATTTATCATCAAGATGTTTTAAACTTTCTTTAACCTCGACCATCGCAGCTCCCGAAGCAATACTGTCGTCAACCACAAGGATATTTTTAAATTCTGAGATATCAAAAAACTGGCTTCTGGCACCAGCTTTATAAATATGTCCATTCAAAAATGAATGAATATCGGTATAAGGCTTGTTGAGATATAATGCTAATAAATTTGCAGGAAGCATACCACTCCTAGGAACACCAACTATCAAATCTAAATCACGCGGTATTATACTTAACCTTTTAAGTATAATATTATTCAAATCTTTTACATTTCTGTAATACATAGTGCTAAGTTTAAGGATTACTGGTTGTATTCTGTTTTTCTAAATTGTTTTTGAATGCTTAACTGTTTATTGTTTAAGCAATTCAGCTTGATTTTCTTCAATCTCTTGTTCATAAACATCGGAATTTAAAATAATTGCCATTGTTGCATAGATTAATAAAGCAGTTGGCATTTGCCCTAAGACAGCATTTCCATAAGAAGCTACCATAATTCCCGCCATTCCTGCAATTAGTGAAGCCATTTTAAACTTCAATATTGGATCCCGAATTTTAAACATCACTTTTAATGAGGCTTTTATCATTACATAAAAAAGAATTCCTAAATGCAGTATTAAGCCAACAATCCCTTGTTCGACCCAGATTAAAACATACCAGCTGTCGGTGGCAACATTGGATAGAAAAGCATTTGGCAGGTATTTTTGAGCTTTAGTGCCTCCGTGGCCAATACCTCCGCCAAATGGTCTAGAAGCTAAATAATTTTTGAGTATTTTTTGATTATCAAGCCTTACCTGCAAAGAAGCATCATTTGGATCAAAGGCAGTTCGCATCCTTCGTACCTGTGCATTTCCCTGTGCAATAGTCGTGTATTTGAAGAATATAAAAACGATAGCTAAAAATGTGACACCAATAATAATAACTTTTACATTTTTACTTAAGATAAAATAAGTCATAAAACCGACTATAGGTACACTCAAAGCACCTCGTGTACCCGAAATGACCATTCCATAAATCCCTAAAAGGCCTACAAAAATGAAAAATATTTTTTTTAATTTCTTTTGCTGTGACATGGCGTAAATCAAAAAAACAACTCCTGTATATCCTTGATTTGCACCAAATTGCCCGGCATCACTATAAAATGAAAAAACTCTAAGTTTACCAAATAGAATATGTGTTTTGTAACTTCCTTCATTTAGCCACTCTTGTTCTGCACCATCTACGCCAAGAGTCATCTGCATAATTCCTTTTAATGTTGCCAGTAACGAAAAGGCGGCCCATATGTAAAAAAAATAGCTGAGTCTCTTTTCATTCCTGATAAACATAAAGGTTAACGGTATGAATAAAAACGGGTAAAAAGCAATTCCTCTTCCAGAAATCCAAGCCTGAACACTTCTGGCTTCTGGATTAACCAACTCAAAAACAGAATAACCCAGCCATAATATGGATAAAAATGTAATATCTCTTTTAGCTGGAGTCCAATCAATACGGGTTCTGAACTGATTCATAAACAAGGCTAAATAAGTCAGAACAAGTATACCATCAATTGCAAACCCTAATGGCAGCCCTTTTACATATCTGCCCATACCTATGATGACAAAGTTTAATGCAATTGCAGTATAATACCCTAAAACTGGATAGCAAAATAAATAATATAAAAAGACAGATCCGAAAATGACAGCCAACAACAATCCAATTCCAATAACACCTAATTTTACTATAATCAGAGCAGAAACTGACATTATACTAAAGAGCATAATCAAATTCCCTGGTTTAGAAATATTCAGGGATCCTGAATAACTTTCAAATGGATTTATGTTATTATATTCACTCATGATCTAAAATTATTTTCAATTTTCACACAACTATCATAACGATTATGTGTCAGCTTATTAAAAACTGAGATATAAAACTTTAAACCGCTCCTAAAAATTTCTTTGAATGAAAGGGATAACTCCTGATTGATAAAATACATCCCCATCCAAATGCCAATAATGGTAAATATAATAGAAGCAATAGCTACAAAAATTAAAGATTTAAATATAAAAATAGCCACTAAATCCCCTATAACATTGGCAATTACCATAACAAATACCTTGATGGCATTAATTCTTGGCTTATTGATACTATCCAGACCAACTCCTGTCATTCTATCAATAGGTAATAATAATCCATATATGGAAAATACGCGAACGATGTCAACAACATTAAACCCTGTTATAGGATCTGTTTTCAAGAATTGTTTTCCGCTTATAAGCATAACAAAGAATTCAGCAAATACAAATGTGAATAAACTTATTGCGACGAAGAGATAGGTCAAAGCTCCAGAATAAGTATAAAACAAACTTTTAACTTCATTAATTTGATTGTGTAAACTAGCTTTAGACATCTTTGGAAAGGCCGTAGCGACAAAACTGCGCAATGGTATCTGCTGTAATTCAGTCAGCTTCAAAGGAATACTGTAAAGGGCAACTGCTGCACTGCCTAACGGACTTAAACTAATAATTAAAGTATCTACGCTTCGTAATAAATTAGTTCCTATAAGGGTAAAGGTTGTGTATTTGCCAAAATGCAATAAAGTCTTATTGGTTTCTGCACTTGCTTTATTAATGAGAAAAATTCCATCCCATCCCAGAATAAAACTTATAATTGATGTACCTGCATTCACAATAATTAAGCCTATGACTAATTGATTCAGGCTTAAATTTAATAGTGAAAAATGCATCAGGATTATTAAAAAAAAACAACCGCTATTTATTGCTTTAAGTACTAGAATCTGCTTATATTTTCTATCAGCCTGCAACACAACTAAAGCAATATTCCACGGAAGATTTAAAAATGCAAGCAAAGGATACCATGTAAAGAAAATAGTATATCCCGAATTTTGAATTGCCTCAGGAAATAATAATTTACAAACAATCAAAACTAAGGCAACTAAAATTGTGGCACCTAAGCTTATTAGTGCGTTAGAACCAATCAGTTTAACTCTCGATGAATCATCAGCTCCGGAAAGATAGCGTATCAAACCGGTATTGGTTATACCAAATCTAAACATTTCTACAAATGATCCAGCGGCCATAAACAAAACCCATTCACCAAATACTTCTAAAGATAAACTTCTGGCAAGCAAAGCAAAACCACCAATACCTAAAATAGCAATGACAACATTTCCTAATAATGATAGAAAATTATCTTCGCTTACTATTTTTTTGAGTGTTTTCATTTGCTGTGCAGTTAATTAAATTTGGCTTTTAGAAAAAAACTGAAATTTGAATATCGATTTTATTTTTTTCCTAAAAATACTTCTTTTTTTGGGCAGATCTCCCAAAACCGATTCAATTTCATTGAGATCAACCCCGTTAACTATTACATTAATTTTTGAAGCTGATACTCCTAATAAATTACTTACAGCTGATTGATCGGCATCAGACCATACTCTATTTGACCGGCATACAAGAATACCTAAATCAGCAGACATTATTAGTTCAGCCGGATAATTGTAATTGATCAGAGAAGGTAATTCTATAATTACAAAGTCTGGAGTATAATTTAATATAATATTATTTTGCTTTAAAATGTCTTCAAAATTTTTAGCACTATAAAACGAACTATCCATAGTGTACGAATGATATTCTGAATCATCAAGGTAATCAGAAACATCAGCCAAAAAAGGATTATCAATGTCTATACGCGGATCTGGGTAGCCTAAAATTTTAGTAATAAATGGAAATTTTCTTTGCTTTTCAATAGGCTTTTGTTTCGTATCATAATTTAGAAATACTATTTTCTTCCCTTCTTGTTTCAATGTCTTGGCAATATTACCAGCCAAAACGGTTTTCCCTTCCATTTTATGAGTACTGAACACGACTATCGTTTTTACTGTTTTTTCAGAGGCATGTATGCCAAAGTATTGCAATATATTTTGAGTAATTATTTCAATTAGTCTTTTTTGAATAAAAACCAGATTTACATTTCCGGGATCTAATATTATTTTAGGTACCATTCCTAGTGTTTTTAGCCCTAATTGTTTGCTTGCTCTGCTGGCATTTTTTATAGTATCATCAAAATACTCCATCATCAAAATAATTCCCAGAGTTAAAATACCTCCCAGAAAAGCCGCACCAACAATGAGCAGTCCTCTTTTAGTTGGATTGGCCGATAAGGGATAAAAAGGAGGGTCAATAGATTTTATGTTAGAAGACATCTCATTGTCTTGTAGTTTTAGTTTAGCCAAATTTAATCCGTGAAGCAATTCTAAATAGCCTTGTTCTGAAACTGAAATTTCACGTTCTAATCTTTTTATAGTAGCACCTGCTGGCGCATAAGTAGCATATTGTTCTTGAAAATCTTTGTTTTGTTTGTCCATTACCTTTATTTTGGCCTTAAGGTTTTCAGACTCAACAACAGTATTCATCCAGTCAGGAAGTGTTTTAGTTAAAGGAACACCATCAACAGTGTTATTATAACTGTATATTTCATCGACACTTTTTTTGATTTCATTATTTAAAGACTCTCTCTCCTTTTTTAATGTATTGATCTTAGATGAAATATTTTCGCTGGCATCAGATTCTAAATTGGCTTCGTTAAATGCAATTTGATAATTAATGTATCCTAATAATTTCTTTTTTTCAAGAATTTTGTTAGTTTCATCCTGAATATAGTCTTGTACATTTAACTTTTCTTCAATTTTTTTAGTTGATGCCTGTGTACCGGCAAGCTGTGCTTTTTTGTTATTATAATCAACCTCCATGTCTTCTTTTACAACCGCAACTGCCTTACTCTGCTCATAATAATTTATGATTTTGTTTGCCTTATTGAATTCAAGAAGTTTATCTTCGGCTAGTTTTAAATCATTATTAGCCATAGCAAGCTGCTGTTCAAAGTATTTAACAACAGCATCTGATCTATTCTCTTTTATGTTTTTGTAATTTTTTATACAAATAGCATTGTAAATTTCAAGTGTTTGCTGGCAAATACCCGGATCATCCACCGTATAAGTCATTTTTATTAAATCACTGCTATTGATGCGAATGGCTTGTATACTTGATAAAGCTTTAATAGAATAATGCTTGTCATTTTCATAATTAAGCAGCTCATAAATATAATTATCGTTACTGCTTCTCATTAATTTCAATAGTCGACTGACTGTCTTTTCGTAATTGTATCTATTAATTTCTGGAGGAATTGGGCTAGTAACAGCTAAAGTGTCAGTTTCTAAATCTCTATTACTGCCTTTTTCAATATAATTATAAATCTCTTTTGGAACTTTTAATTTTAACTCATCGAAATTTTTTTTTGAAATAAACTTTGGATTGGCCTTAGGCAGCATAAGATGTGTAGCTAATAACCGTACAGCTACTTCTTCCTGGGTTTCTCTTGAATTAATAATATTGATTAAATTATCAAAAGCGGTATTAGTAGCAAAATAATTGAATGTTTTATCCATTTCAATAGAAGAACCTGTGGCAAGTCCAGTATAAAGAATGGTTTGGGATGTGTATTCTAAATTAGGTTTACTGGTAAGGATTAAGACCAGCAAAGCCACACATAATGGTACCATAATTAAAAGTACCAAGTGCCTTACTATTAGTCTAATGAAATCAATTATTTTCATTTATTTATTTTGAATTTGTTAAATTAAATACAAACCCTGCCATATCTTCAAGTAATTGTTTAGTAATGATAAATTCAGACTTTGCAATTTCGTAATCTGCTTCTAAATTTGAAGTTATACCTGTTATCCTGACATATTCTGAAACTGGAACTACACCGTTTCGAAATTCCTTTTCAACCATCTGCATATTAATTTTACCATCACTCAGGCTCTTGGATCTTATTAAAAGTAATTTTTGTTTTAAAATTAAATCCTGATAAAGTTTTATAACCGTTTGTCTTATTTCATCTTCCTGAAAATCAGCCATATTTTTTGCCTCATCTATCTCAAATTTTGCCAATTTAATCTGGTTTTTTCTGTTTAACATATCAAACACCGGAAACTTTACATAAAAGCCTACACTATAATTATATTGTGTCGAAAGTGTAGAGTAAGCAGTGTTAGAAACACCATTTTCACTGCTTGAAAAATTGTTTAAGGTACCGTATCTACCATCTGCCTGAAGTCCCATATTTCTTGTCCAATAGATCCGCTCAGATTCCAAAGTAGATTCTTTAACACCAATATGATTCTTTCTGAATTTAAGCATAGAGTTTCGTTTTAATACCGAATCGATAACCGCTTTAAGAGGAGGAAATTCAGATTCACTTTCATTTATTGAAAGATTATTATGTTCAATTGTTTGTGCCTGTGTAAAATTCAATGAAAACATCATTAAAGCAAAAAGGACAATTATTTTGAATCTTTTTTTCATATATACTATTTGGAAGCTAAACATTTTTAAACTGAACCTTTTTGTAGCAAAGCAGGGATCGTTCTTAAAATAAGTTTTATATCATACCAAAATGAATAATTATCTCCTTTAAAATGATCTGCATATTCATTATCGAGGCGCATTCTTTCTTCTTCAGACATTTGTCCGCCTTTACCTCTTAATTCTACCTGCCATAAACCTGTAATACCGGGTGGAGCCAAAAACCTTTTTGATATATCGTCTGCTGTCAATAACTCAGCTTCATATACAGGTAATGGCCTATTGCCTACAATAGACATATCCCCTTTCAATACATTTATTAACTGTGGTAATTCGTCAATACTCGTATTTCTAATGAATTTTCCAACTTTAGTAATGCGGGGATCATCGATAATTTTGACAAAAGTTGAATTATTTTTTGCAGCTTCCCGCTTTTGAACATTAAACCAATAATCACAAATCACGTGAGTTTCTATATACATCAAAGGCGAACATGATTCTCCTTTCGGCAGTTCACTACATTTAGGGCAAGGAATGTCCAAAGGATTATTTGTTGCTGTTGCCGGTTCTTTTTTATACTGGTTTTTTTCCTGAGCTAATTTTTTCAAAAGTTCGTCTGAACCGGTACGCATTGATCTAAGTTTGTAAAAGTCAAATGTTTTACGCCCTACCCTTTTTGAAATGTAATATACTTTCCCTTTTGATTCTAATCGGATTGCAAGTATAATAAGCAGTAAAAATGGCGATGCCACTAAAAGTACCGTAGATGCTACAAAAACATCAAAAATGCGTTTTGACAAAGGCATTATGTAATTCTCTTCAGAGGCTTTTTGTGTTATTTTTACTCTTGAAGGATTTTTATTGACACAAAGAAATTCAATTCTGTTTAAAATATCTTCTGGCTCTGTCACAGAAGTTACATAAAAGTCATCTATTTGTTTTTTAAATGCTAACTTATAAATATCAATATTAAATTTCTTAGATAACAAAATAAACGGGATATTGTCAAATTCTTTTTTTTTCCTGATCCAATCAAAAAGATATATTCCATTGTTTCCCGCCAAATTATAATCACAAATAATAGTATCGGGATGTTTTTGAGAGTTCAAGTAATTAGTAGCCTGGGAACTATTTTCTAAAGTTACTATTGACCATTTATCTTTCTCTTCTATGCTATCAAAATAGGAAGGGAAATTTCCAATGTATAAAATATTAAAATTTGGATTTATGGAATCTTCCTATACACTTTAGGGAAATGTATTTCAAAGGATCACTTCTCAATAATTAATATGAAACTTTTTCTAAGTTTTTGTTTATTGTCTTATTAAATATTTTATAAATTTTTAATTTTTGGTAATCTCAATTAATGTCAAGCGTAAAGAAAAATGTAGTTCCTTTGCTCAAATCGCTTTCTACCCATATCTCACCATTATAATACTGGACAATTTTTTTTACAATAGAAAGTCCTATTCCTGACGAATTTCCGGAGCTATCAAGCTTAGTAAATATATTGAAAATTTTATCTTTATAGGCTTTATCGATACCTATCCCGTTATCCTTTACATAAAACTCAGGTAAGTTATTTTTATTGATAGAATACCCGATTTCTATAATTCCTTTTTCTTTATCGTTATATTTAATGCTATTATCAATTAGGTTTTCAAAAAGCTGTTTAAACCTATAGTAATTACCATAAATTTTTGGTAGTTGATTTTGAAGTTTTATCTTACAATTAGCAGGAATCAAGGTTGTTCTGATAATCTCATCTAAAAGAAAATTAAAATCAACAATTCTATTTTCAGACTGCAATTTATCAATAGATGAATAGTCTAAAATACCTTTGATCAAAAGATCCATCTTCTCAACATTAAGTAGAATCAGGTTTAGTGAGTTTAAATTATCAGTTGAGAGATTATCTCTGTTATCAGTTATAAACCACTCTATAAGGGTATTTATACTTCGCAAAGGAGCTTTTAAATCATGAGATACGGCATGTGCGTAATCGCTTAGTTCTTGATTTTGCAACTCCAGATTTTTGAGTAACTTTTCTCTTTGCCCGTTAATTTTAATGATCTCTTCGGACTGTCGTTTTATATATTCGGTTGCACTAATTTTATCAGATGAATCATTATTTATGTCAAGATTCATTGAACTCAATATAAATTCAAGGTTATTATTAACCTCTTTTAAAGTACGCGCTTCTTCCCTTAATTTTTCATTAGCCTCAAACAACTCATCTGAGCTAAATTTCATCGCTCTTTGAAGTAATGCCATTTGCTCATCAAAATTAATATATGAGTTGTTCACTGCATTTAAGAAACTCTCAAATCCATCAGGAACAGCACCTCCAAGGTGTTTTGTTATTTGTCTTTTTAATAGGGAATTGAGATTCATTATTCGCTAAGAAGTGTTAAAGTCATTGTCTGATTATGTAATTGACAGTTTGTACTTGCAAAAAAAGGTGCCATTTCTCCGTACGAGTAAAAACCTGTTAAAACCGTTTCGCTATCCAGAATTGATTTTACTTCTTCTATTTCTTCTTCAACACGCTGATCCATCACTAGTTTTCGGCCGACACAACTGATAAGAATTGCCAGACTTGGTTTTACGGTTCTGTTTTTCATAGCATACTGAGCTGCTAGACTGGCTCCTTCAGCGATACCATCTACTGATGCCATCATGAGCTGTACCTTCGAGTTGAGGGGTACATCTCCCGCAAGGATCATAGATTGATTGTCATTGTCAATATTAAGTATTGTCCTTACCAGAGCATCTTCTTTTCCGGGAGGCGTCACATTTAAGGGATATAAAAGAGAAGCTTGTGGAAGTTCACTAGCCTTTTCTCCCAAATATTTTTTATACAGCTCTAATGCCGGCTGCCCATCTATCTCGTACAAAATATTTCCTTCAGAACGTGTAATTATTCTTTCTGGTCCAAATGGCTGCCAGCCTCCATAACTGGCAAAACTAATTTCTAAAGTTTCTCCGTAAAAACCAATTAAAATTACTTCTCCTTCTTTTGGCTTTTCATTATAAGATGCAAGTGTTTTTTCAAATTTTGCATCATCACCACACATACCGCCTGTTATAGATAAACTTGAATCGATACCATCCTCTAGTCCGTTTATTAAAGAACTCCCGTTAGTGAAACTTCCTTCAGACAGTACAAATAGGTGTTTTAAGTTTTCTTTTGGCATGCTTGCGTACAAACTTTTACCCAAGGCAGCACCATCCTTATTATAATCTAGAATATTACCAGTTTTAATTACAAAATTACTTCTTTCAAATTCTATAGCTGTTACTGTGGCAGAGTCATCAAGTACATTTATATCAGCAATCTCGCCAGCTGTAGAGCCGTAAACTATATGTTCATAAGGGAATTCTCTTTTAATATCGTTTAAAAAAAGTTCGTCTTCAAGCAGCAACCGGTTTGCAAATACCAGCACTAATGGATCCTTTAGGGTGATTTTATCGGTAAGATAATTCCATGTAAGGTTATCTTTTTTAAAAGCTTGTATTATTTTCATAATTTTATTTGTTTAGCTGTATATAAAATGTAGTACCATAACCTAAATCACTTTCTATCCAAATTTTACCTTTGTAATAATTAACTATTTTTTTTACTATTGATAATCCCAGACCTGTAGATTTTTCGCTATTTGTGAGTGATTGAAATGTTTTAAAAATCTTTTCAAAATGTTCTTCAGCAATACCTGGACCATTGTCTTTTACTGAAAAAACATAATATGATTCATGTTCCTCTGCATTTACCTCAATTATACCTTCGGGTTTATCGTTGTAAGTAACCGCATTTCCAATTAAATTTTGAAACAACTGATGTATTCTGAACTTGTCTGCATTAATAACAGGCATTTGATCTGATACTTTTAGGTTTATGTTCTCAGGAATATCTATTGTTTTTATAATATTTTGTATAATTTCTAATGTATTTACAGGTTGGAAAATTTCAGCACCACCGCTGTTAATTTTTGAGTACGTTAGTATTCCTTGAATCAACCTGTCCATCTTTTCGATTTTACCCTCAATCAAATTTAGGTATTGCATCGATTTTTCTCCTAATTTAGCTTCATTATCCTCTTTTATCCAATAAATTAAGGAGTTAATGCTTCTTAAAGGTGATTTAAGATCGTGCGATACAATCTGGGCATATTCTTCCAAATCATTATTACTCTTCTCCAAACTGGCTAAAAGCTGTTCCTTTTGTTCTTCTAATATTTTTCGTTCTGTAATATCTTCTTCTATAGCAAAAAAACGGGAGATTTCTCCCCATTTATTATATAAAGCCTGACCTTGAATTTTAACCCAATATTTTTTTTCTTGTTTAGAATAATTAATAATTTCACAGCTAAATGGATTACCTTTTTCAATTTGTTGCCTTAAATATTCAACTGTTTCGGGGTTACTTTCTACTCCTTGAAGTAATTTACCTGGTCTTAAGCCTATAATTTCTGAGGCTTCATATCCAGACATAGCTGTAAAACTTGAATTAACCCATTCTATCTTTCCTTCTTTATCGCAAATTATAACCCCATTTATGTTTTTTTCAGCAATTAATGACAATAGAATTAATTGCTCCTCCTTCTTTTTTTCATCAGTAATATCTTCAATTACGGCAAAATACTGCAAGAGTTCACCTTTTTTACCATAAACAGGCTGTCCTTTTGTTCGGGTCCAAAAATAAGATCCGTCTTTGCGACCATGTGTAATTTCTACATCAAACGATTCACCAGTCATAAAAAGATTAATCATTTTTTTTATAGCTTGTTTATCTGTATTAATCGTTCTGCCAACTTCAATAGGAGATTTGCCAATAATATCTTCCTTTGTAAATCCTGTAATCTTATGATATGCATCATTACACCAAAATATTTTTGCATCAGCATCAGTAAAAACTATGGCATTTTTGTTATCGCTTGCAACTAATGAAAGCCGGTTTAGTTCCTCACGATCCTTATTAAGCTCTTCTCTTTGACGGTTATTAATTTGAAGTAATTCATTAAGTTCCTGATTCTTTACTTCCTGATTTTTGAGTATCTGCAGTAAATCAAGCTGTGGGTCATAATTAGCGAAGTCAGACAGGGCCAAATTATTTTTTTTTACCTCTTCTACTGACGTTAACCAAGGTGAACCAACAAATAAAAAACAATTATCTACAGTAATAAACTGCCCTCTAATTATAGATCTGTTACCTACTATACATTCTAAAATCACTAGTTGATTTACGTTTTCAGCTATTGTTTGTGCATCTATCCTTTCCATAAAAGGCCTTTTAGATGCGAAATAATCGGAAACTTTGGTTTGTTGTTGTATTGAAGGCAAAACCTTTTTCAAACTTTCTCCATAAGAATAAATACTCATTTGCTGATCAAACAAAATGTAAAAAGGGAAGACTTCATTCAAGCTCTCAGGAGTAAAATTAATTGAATCCATACATATTACCAGCTTATTTTAAACACATCCTCAAATTTGTTTAACTCCCTGGATACAACATGCTCAATTAATACACTGTTTTCAAATACTTTTACTAGTCCGTTAAGATACCCTTGTATATACTCTTTCATTCCGGGCGTACTTGTGTAATAATGCAACATTAAAATAGTATCATTTACAACAGTTACTTTAAATTCAGGAGGAGTTAGTCTTGGGTATATCAACAACATCCGGTTATGAAAGCTAGGTAAATTTAGTAAATAATCTTTAAAATCACTGTCCCTAGACTGCATAATTAACAGATATTTCTCACGAGTTATCTTTACTACGTACTCGCCTAATTGAAAAAGGATTTTATCGATAGTTAAATTAGTCCTTTTTGATAATTGTTTTGCTATTTCAAAAGTAATAGCATCATTATAAGGCTGATCTATGGTTTTAGTATTCATAGAGACTAAACTTTTAGAAATAGTATTATTCCATGTTTCTACATCAAAAGTATCTATGACGTATTGCTCAAAAGCCTTATAAATTATACCGTACATTACGCTATTTTATTGAGAAATTAACTCATTTATACTCCAGTATTCAATCATTTTTTTTATTTTATCAACATATTCCTCATATTTCAGTGGTTTAAGCATGTATCCGGCTATACCTATTCTGTAAAACTCCAGAACATCTTTATGATTATTAGAAGTAGTCAATACTATAGCAGGTATGTACTTTAAAACATCATCCGCTTTCAGAATACCTAAAAATTCAATACCGTTTATTTTGGGCATATTGAGGTCCAATACAATTATATCAGGAATAATTACCTTGTCTTTCAGTATTGTAAGTGCTTCTTCACCATTATTCGCCTCTATTATTTTATGAACCTGTTCCAAGTTTGCTAAAACCCTATTAAATTTCATAATCTCAATAGCATCGTCTTCTATTAGTAATATATTTAATGACTTTGACATGTAGTTTCTATATAAATATTAGTTATCAAATTTAATTATAGCTTGGCTTATTATGTACATAAATTCGGTCAGCTGTATAAAACTGTAGTTGAATGGTATCTATTTGCCGTTAAACTGAAATAAAGAAAATAAATCATTTATCTTAAATTGATGCCTTTTTGGAAACATATAGAATATATAAATCGTACTAAAACAAGCAGTTATATCATGCTTTTTATGAGCATTGCAAATAAGGGATTTTTATCTCCCAATTTAACAGAAAAAGTAAAAAATCAAGAGCTTATATACCTGTTAACGATTCTCAATGTCTATTCGTCTACAAAAACGAACTAATTATCTAATAGTTAAGATAAAAAAGTAAAAAGCAACCGACATTTGTAATGTAATAATTGCATAGTCCCCCAACAAAAATTATTATCCAAAAACAATTTTAGTTAAGTAAAAGCTCCTCGCCACAAGGGGCTTTTTTTATTTTTTTGCAAATGAAATCCTCTACTCAATTTTAACAGAAACCGGATCACTTACAAACAATCAATTATGCTTGTCAACGATTTTCAAATACCATTAGTCTACACTAAAAAGCTAATCATCTAATAGTTAAGATAAAAAAGTAAAAAGCAACCGACATTTGTAATGTAATAATTGCATAGTCCCCCAACAAAAATTATTATCCAAAAACAATTTTAGTTAAGTAAAAGCTCCTCGTCACAAGGAGCTTTTATCATTCCATTTTCAAAAAAAATTGGTTCAAAATCAGCAAAATAATTGATTTCTGTAAGATTCTAAATGTTACAGTTGAAGACTAACAATTTTTAGATTTATTAGAAAAGTGGAATAAATCATGGTCAGCTTTTTTTAAATACCTATAATAGACTTTCCACAACTTGTTGTATTCGGAAAGAATTTAGAGGATTTTAAAAAAACACTCGCAGTCAAATAATAAAATTTGTTTAACAGTTAATAATTAATTCAAATGAAAAATTCAAATTTAAAAATATTAATAGCGGAAGACGACGTATTATTAACAAAAATCCTGAAATATATTTTAGAAAAAGAAGGATATCAGGTAAAATGCTGCTCAAATGGTCTAAATGCCATAAAGAAAATTTCGGAATTTTTACCAGACTTGATAATTACAGATATCATTCTGCCCTTACGTTCAGGATTAGAAATTATTTCGTATTCAAAAGAAAATTTTGAACATATACCAATGATTGTACTTTCTTGTTTAGGTCAAGAAGAAGCAACCGTTTTAAAAGCTTTTAACTTAGGAGTAGATGATTTTGTATCTAAGCCATTTAAGCCAAATTTATTATTACTACGATTAGAACGTTTAATTTCCAAATCAAAACAAGTAATGATTGCATAGGCTATATTCATCGCGACTAGAGATGTAAAGATTTTAGTAAAAAATTTGAGTCAAACTTTTATCTTGTTTACTGTTGCAATAACTTAAAACTATAAAATTTTTAAAAACTTGAATATGGCAACAAAAATTTAGTAATTTCATACTATGAAATAATTTTACTGATACAGAAAACTAATTTTCAACACATTAAAGTAAAACCTCTTGTATGCATAAACCTGAAATCCCTGTCAATGAAAATCTCCGTTCAAAATCCTTAAAGGAGTATAATATACTTGATACACTCGAAGAAGAAGAGTATGATGCCCTGACGAAAATAGCAGCTCAAATTTGTGGCACTCCCATCGCATTAGTAAGTTTAATAGATGACAACCGACAATGGTTTAAATCACACTATGGCTTAGATGCAACTCAAACACCAAGGGATTTTTCTTTTTGTGCACATGCCATAAATTCACCAAATGAATTATTTATTATTCCGGATGCCACTAAAGACGAAAGGTTTTTTGATAATCCATTAACAACTAATGATCCTAATGTAATATTTTATGCTGGAGCCCCTTTAAATACGAAGGACGGTTATGCCTTAGGAACCCTTTGTGTCATTGATACAAAACCTAGAGAAGATCTTACAGAAGGCCAAAAAGAAGCCTTAAGAGCACTGGGAAATCAAGTAATATCACAACTTGAACTTCGAAAAAAGAATAGATTTCTAGAAGAGTTAAACAATGAAATCAGTAGAAAAAACACTCAGTTAAGTCAATTTGCCCATCGCCTTACGCATGATTTAAAAGTTCCGATTAGTGGGATAAACTCACTAATAACTTTTATAAAAGAAGATTACAAAACGCTCATTACAAATACTGAACTTGAAGAATGGATTGATTTGATCTATTCCAGAAATGAATATATGGACTTTTTAATTAATGGAATTTTAGAATATACTAAAGTTACTAATGATGAAATTTATTTTGAAGATTTTAATGTAGAAGATATAGTTCAATATATACTGAGCAACGGTATCCTACATACACCAACTCATGTTAATTACATTAATTGTGATGTCATTATAAAACATTCTAAAATAGGTTTTGTGCAAATTATTCAAAATCTCCTATCTAATACAATAAAACATACGGATAAAAAAGAATGCTGTGTTTGGCTGACATTCACAGAAAACGAATCCAACTATTCTTTTAGATTTGAAGACAATGGGCCTGGTATACCACAAGAATATTGGGAAAAGGTTTTTGAATTGTTTGAAACTGTAAATTCAAAATTTACTAAGAATTCAGGTATTGGTTTAGCAACAGTCAGAGCAATATTAGACAGGACAGAAGGCAGTATTTTTTTACAAAAAAGAGAAAATAATCAAGAAGGCGTTTGTTTTTGTTTTGTTTTGCCAAAACAGCCTAAGATTTAATTTAAATACTGTTTTTAGCAACTCACTTATCTTATATCCATCAAAATGTGCTGAAGAACTTAATAACTAAAATTAAGATTTTTTACTTAATACCTTGATAGGTTTGGCATTTTCAGGATTTAGGAAATTATCAATTTGAATCTTACTGCAATTTTATAGATTCACACAAGTACACTTCTTTTCTAAGCCCACTACTTGAAAATCGATGATTGCGCTTGTTAAAAACCAACTGAATTTCCATATTTTCACAATATTTTCGGCCTGTAAAATTCACGTTTCGATATTCGTCTCCCAAAATGCGAACATCAACTGGTAGTGCCTGGAGAATATCTTCGAGATCCATTTCAGTTGTATATGGGATTATTTCGTCAACAAATTTGCAAGCCTTTAATTGAATGTAACGTTCTACAACTGTCTGAGTAGGTTTGTTTTTTTCTGGTCGGTCTATCGTGGGATCAGTCTGTAATCCAACAATCAAGTAATCACAATGCATTTTTACTTCTTCAAGCATACGAACATGCCCTGCATGCAATAAGTCGAATGAACTAAATGTAATTCCTATTTTTTTCTTTGCTGACTTCATATTAAATTTTATTAATTATTATAAAAAATGTACTATTATATTTTCACAAACTTCTTTTCGCATTAATTCTGATACAAATCTATTTCTATTGCATATATACAAGTACATTTTTAGATAAATAGAATATGTATGTCGACCAATGGTAATTTACTATGGATATATTAAAATCACAGAATTAAATAAGAGAATCTCTATCATTAAAAAAATTAGTATATTTACTACAACACATTTGACTTAACTATTGAATAGTCAGAGACCTATATAAAAAAATCTGTTTTTTATAATTAGGTAGTTAAATAAACAAATTGATTATCTTTATTTGTGATGCTTATGGAACAGCCAAATCTTAACTACGTGAATAATCTGTGTGGGAATGATATGGCTTTTAAGCAATTAATCATTATTACCCTAAAAAAAGAACTACCGCTCGAAATAAAAGAATACCAAAATAAAATTCAGAATAATAATTTTACAGCTACAGCAGAAATTATTCATAAGATAAAACATAAAATCATTATTCTTGGAATGGAAAAAAGTTATTATCTTGCTGAAGAGTTCGAAATTAACTTACAAAAAACACAAGCTTTCAAAAACGAAGTAAAAGTAGGTTTTGATGAAGTACTTAATAAAATGCAAGACTTTGTTGATTCACTATAAATCTAACTAGATGAATTGTATTTTAATAGATGATGAAGCGTTGGCTAGGGCAATTATTGGTCAGATGATTGCAAACCATCCTGCTTTAAATTTTTTAGAGGAATTTCAAAATGCAATGGAAGCTTTAAAGTTTCTTAATCAAAGTACTATTCCGGTAGATATTATTTTTTTAGATATACATATGCCCGGCTTTACAGGCTTTGATTTTATTCAAACCACTAAAAATCCGCCTTTAGTTATTCTGATAACATCTGATAGAAATTTTGCTATAGAAGCTTTTGAATATAAATGTATTGTAGATTATTTGGTAAAACCAATTACCGAGGAGCGCTTTTTAAAAGCAATAAATAAAATCGAAGAAAAAATGCTTAAATTGCCTCCATCACCTCAAAATTCTGATCCGTATTTTATACAACCTTCTGATACTGAAACTGATTTTTATATAAACATCGACCGAAGACTTATAAAAATAAACATTGCATCTATTAACTTAATTGAGGCTAAAGGAGATTATATCCTGATAAAAACTGAAGGTAAAAATTATACTGTACATTCTACTTTAAAAAAAATAGAAGATAAACTTCCTGTATCTTCTTTTTTAAAAGTACACCGAACTTATATAATTAATGTAAAAAAGATAATCGATATCGAAGATAATAGTGTTCTAATTGCAAAAGATGTAGTTCCGGTGAGCAGATCAAATAGACCAGAACTCATGAAGAGACTTAATATGCTATAAATGTACTCATTTTAGTCAATTTTATAAAGCGCTACCAATTTCCTTTACTGCCTGCTAGCCATATTGACAGTAACTCCTGTAAATTGGGAACCTGACTTTAATAATAAAAAAAAAATAAAAAGGAAAAACACGAACTTATTCTCCTCAATTTCTCAAGATCGTATTCGTGTGTCCGTGTATTGTTCTTCGCAGGGATTATTTAGAGAGCACGGTATTTACTGATATAGCAAACTCAAATTAGTATTGGTAAATCCTGATTTTCCTAGAAAGAAGAAAAATCGATACATCAAAACAGGTAAAACGTACGAAGATTTAGCCGAAATTTATACCAAAGAAGGAAATTTCCATCTTACTTTTCTTCTTGATGCCAGGAAAGTATCAAAACCTGGCACGCTGAAACTACACCTGATGAGTGGATTACCTAAATAAAGGTAATCTTTGATAAGAAAAAATAACATATTTAAGGAGAACTAAATATTTTAAACCATACGGATAACATACAGCAACTGAACATTGGAGTACCCTGGATACACGTAGCGGTCTTTATACAAGAACTACTAATATGACATCCGACATTTATTAGCATTAACATCAAGTATAAATAGTCAAAACTAAATTAAAATTAACTTTATAAAAAACCATAAAAGTCAATGGCCCTTGGTGGTTTATAATTTTGGTGAATGATAAGAGTATTTAATCTAATAGCATCTAAATGTCTTATAAAAAGATAAAAAAACAACACAGGTATATATTAATTTATAAATTTGCTTCAACCACTGAATTAATGTGTTCTTAAAAAAGATGTTTTTACAGTTTAACAAAATTCAGCATTCTATTAAAAAAGGATAAGTTTGTTTGTTTTTATTTCGTTTTATTTTGTTCGGATTTGTATTTTTTTTGTACCTCAAGATCTGAAAACCTTATTAAACACTGAGTTGTTAATTTCTGTATCGAAAAATAGAAAGGCAAATATCACAAACTAAAAAAACCTCTGCAGTTTCAGTGCAGAGGTTTTTTTACAAGTACCTAAATTCACTATTTTACTTCACTCAAATGAAATTTTAGCTTAAACATTTTGATATTTATTGTATTTCAAAAGCTATTGCTGTGTTAAATGGCATATTTTGAGGACATGTAATCACTAAACCTTCATCGCTTTGTGTCCATTTTAATTTATGTTTATAGCCCAGCAACTTAACATTCACAATTTTTTTTTCATAATTCTTCTCATTTTTAGCAAGAGATTTAATTTTTATTTGACTATTCGGAGCTGGTACATTCATGCAAAAAGCATATAGTTTTTTGTTTTTACCTACTGTAAATCGGATATCCTGATTATTAAATTTGAATTCAGCCTGGTTTCGGCCTAATTTTCCTCCTGGGAGCATTTTCAATTTTCCATTAACCATTTCTCCTTCAGCAGGAATTACCCAGGCGTGACTTCCATAAACACCTTCTCCATTAATACGCATCCAGTTCCCTACTTCTTTCAGCATCTTTTGACTCTCTTCATTAATAGAACCGTCTGGCAATAGAGAAATACATATTGCAGCATTTCCATCACGTGCAATGGCTTCAATTATATAACGAATCATCATTCCAGAATCATAGGTAAAATTCGGCGCATAAAACCAGTCTCCAACAGGAGCTTCAGCAATCCACGGCTGGTCTTTTTTAATCTCTGCCGGAATACCAAATTCCTCTGTATTCACTGTGCCATTAGTTTTGTGACGAAACTTAACTATACTAAAAGTATTTACTTTTCCGCGGCGTTGCAAAGCAGTATTATAAAAATCAGCCATAACGCTTTGCATTGCATTTGCTTTTATACCTGTTCCTGTTCCATCACCGTTAAATGGCCCCTGGACAGTTCCATCAGTATAAATAAAATCGGGATCATAATTTTTTACAACATCCATCATTCTTAAAGCCCAATTTGTCGTATACCATTTCGCATAATCTAAATGATTACTAAAAATTCCTGCCGGCGGCGGAGACCACTCTGAATCAGCACTCTGCTCTACACCTTTGTATTCTCTTAAATCGATACCATAAAGCATTTTTGGATCATATCCTTCCCACCATTTTCCTTTACCATCGGCAAGAGTAAGATGACCATCATAAGGAATTCCTTTTTTAGCTCCCTCTTTATCACTTCCAAATGCTGTTTGCCACCACCACCATGTATATTCATGATGGAAAGTTACTCCATATCGCATTCCGGCTGCTTTACAGGCTTTTGCCCATTCACCAATCAAATCTCTCTTAGGGCCAATATTTACCGAATTCCATGGCTGGTATTTAGAATTCCATAAATCGTAATTATCATGATGCACACCCTGAATCATTAAAAAACGTGCACCCGCATCTTTGTAAATTTTTGTCAGTTTTTCAGGATCCAGCTTTGTTGGATTCCAGTCACGCAAAACTTCTTTATATCCTGATTCCGAAGGATGACCATACTTTTTGATATGGTTTTGATATGCTAATTTATCCTTTTTATAAAGGTTACGCGCATACCAATCTCCACTTTCTCCGGCTGCTTGCGGTCCAAAATGGACCCATATTCCAAACTTTGCATCACGAAGCCAATCAGGCTCACCAGGATAATTTTTCTCTATAGATTCCCAGGTAGGCTCAAAAGGTCCTTTTGTAATTGGCAAATCTAATTTTACTTCTTGAAATGTTTCCAAATCTCCCATTGGAACAGTATTAACAGCTAATGGAGTTCGTACAGCAGGTATAGGGTTTTTATCCTGAGCATTAGCAAAAAGCCCAATAAAGAATATCATATAAAATATTGTCTTTTTCGAAAATTTTCTGGTCATAATTTGTTTGGTTTAAATAGCTATAAAGTCGTTTATAAAAAAAGCTTAATTATATATTTACGTTTTTATCAGTTATTAAATAAAACAAACTAGAAAAAACCGATAAATTTGAAGTATAAAAAACATAAATTATTGATATACTTTGAATTAAAATCATATATATCACCTATAAAATTTCATTCCTGATCTATTTTATCCTTTTCTTAAAAATGAGGTAAAACAAATTTATAATTCACATGAATCAAGTATATTATTCAAAAACGATTTTTTATTATATAAAAACGTTTTTATTAGATAATTTTTAACTTTTCAGATTAATGATCTACTTAAGAAGTTTTATTTATGAATGACAAAACGGCTTGAAAAACTGATAGAAAATAAAAATTGAATGTATAACATTAAAATCCAGATCTTTCTGTCGCTAAATTTTAAAATTGGTTATATTTAGTTATTGTGGCTTGTACAACCCTATTATTTGAAGATTAAATAATGAAAAAAATAATTCTCATTTTATTTACAACATTGATTCCTGCTATCACTTTTAGTCAGGACATTACCAAAATATGGGAATCAGATTCTCTTTTCTTAAAACCTGAATCAGCACTTTATGACTCTCCAAAAAAGATTCTTTACATCTCAAATATAAACGGCGAATATCTGGCAAAAGATGGCAATGGATTTATTTCCAGGCTTAAAACAAATGGTGAAATTGAAGTTTTAAAATGGGTTGATGGATTAGATAACCCTCAGGGAATGGGCCTATATAAGAAAAAACTATATGTTGCAGATCTTAACAGAGTGGTGCAGATAAATACTAAAACAGCTAAAATTGAAAAAGTATATCATGTAGATAATGCTATATTCCTTAACGATATAACAACAGATACCAATGGAGATATTTACTTTTCTGACTGCTTTGGGAACAAGATTTATAAAATATCTGATGGAAAAATAAATGTATGGTGTGAATCCGGTTTTCTTTCTAAACCAAATGGATTGTTATGTACTAAAGAGAATCTTTTAGTGTTGAATATGCAAAGCAAAACCGCTTACGTAATAAACAAACTAACTAAAAATTCTCATCAGATTTTTAGCGGAATTGATAATCTTGATGGTATTGTCAGTAATGGAAAAAATGGCTATATAGTTTCAGGAGCCTGGCAGGGACAACTCTTTAATGTTGATGCAGACGGAAACAAAAAATTACTGATTGATCTGGGAAAAGAAAAAATTATTACCGCAGATATAGAATATATTGCAAATGATAATTTGCTCATTGTACCTACTTTAGATAAAACGGTATTAGGATTTCGACTGACATATTAGGAATCATTAATTTTGCTTAATAACAGATATCCTTAATTTCACTAATGTTTGATAAAAAATGACAAATATACAATTCAATAATAAACTGATTTTTTAAAATTCAGAAAATCTAATAAATCTTTCTAAAATGACATAGCCATTGCAAGTCCATACTCTCTTCCATTATATACTGGCAGAATCATTCCGTTTAGGTTTTCCTTTTTTTTGAATATTTTTTTACTAATTACCGGATGAAGCCAATAGGCTATTTTAGTACTCAAAATTCCAATACCGGCTCCGGCTGCAACATCACTAAACCAATGTCTGTCGTTATACATCCTGAAAAATCCTGTACCTGCAGCGACCAAATATCCTGAAATACCGTACCATACAGATACATCTTTATATTCCTGATACAGAAATTCAGCCCCCATAAAAGCAGTTGCTGTATGTCCGGAAGGAAATGAGTTGTTTGAAGTCCCATCAGGTCTCATCTCGTTTCCAGTCATTTTAATTACATTTACCGTTGTACCCATAATTAAATAAGCTGAAGCGAGAATAATCGTACGGTCCTTGAAATTATTTTTACCTTTAACACCTGCTGCATTCAGAGCATAAACAGACAAAAAAGCAGAGTACTGCGAAAAATCATCAATAGTAAACTTCTTGTCAATATGTTCATTTATTTCATTTTTTGTATCTGAATTGATGTCCTTGAGTGTGTGACTTTCGAGCCCAATAACTCCATATCCAATTAAAGCACTTGGAATAATTAATGCTTCATATTTAAATTTTAGCTCTTTATTAAAGCTAAGACTATCTGGATATTTTGACTGTCCAAAGGTGCTTAAAGTCAAAAGGGTACTTGCAATAAACAGCTGTATTTTCATCATTTTATAATTTTACAGCCTTGAGTTTAGGCTGAAGGTTAAAAGAAATGTTTTCCCTAAAGATATTCCAGACATAGACAATAATTTCCTCAAATTTAAAAAAAATAATAAATTAGTCTTACAAAAAATAAATTTATACGCAGATTTTAATTATTAAATTAATTATTTTCTCTTAAAACTTTTATTCAATATTCAATCAAAAACAGAGGCCATCATAGCATAAAATTTGCTAAAATAATTGTCATTCCGGATTATTAGAAACATAATATGATTATTTCAAATATAACATAATTCTTTACCGAAAATAATCAGTTTTAAATTTAGAACCATTCTACATTTTTCTCATACAATTACATTCTTTTTTAATGTAATTTTATACTGAATTAAAACCAAAAACACTGAAATTAAACCCATTACAAACAAAACCACTTAGATTCCGTTCTCAAAAGGATTACTATTAAAAGTGATAACGTAAGTAATAAAACAAAAGCCTTTATTGAATTTCCCGGACTACATGAAAGAAAAGATGTTACTGAAAATTATCCGGACTGTGAAAACATACTAATTGTAGTTTCCAGACACACATTTCTAATGAAATTTAAAAATATAAATGTTGTTATATCAAGAATTAGATTCCAATTCAAATACAAAGAAGAATCATTTGTCTGATTTATAACAATGTAAAGATATTTCCGAAAACCAAAATCAGTTTCAAATAAGACAGCTTCATCGAACAAGCTTTGGCGGAGGAAAAGACAATAGTAATTCGTTCTGAGAAACTTAATAACTCAAAAGAAATGAAAACAGAAAACCATTACATCATCAGAAGTGGATGGCTAAGGGCTGCTGTACTGGGCGCAAATGATGGAATTTTATCGACTGCGAGTTTAGTAATTGGTATTGCGGCAGCAAGTACAACAAGAGGGCCTATTATACTTGCCGCTGCTGCGGGCATAACTGCCGGAGCTCTTTCGATGGCTGCAGGCGAATATGTATCGGTAAGTTCACAAGCAGATGTTGAAACCTCAGACCTGAAACGTGAAAAGCTAGAGCTTGAAACCGACCCTGAGGCTGAACTGGAAGAGCTCACCAATATTTATATTCAAAGAGGATTAAATAAAGAACTCGCCCGTAAAACTGCAGAAGAGTTAACCGCTCATAATGCGCTTGAAGCACACGCACGAGATGAACTAGGCATTAATGAAATTACGCAGGCCAATCCTTTTATAGCTGCTTTCGCTTCAGCTCTCTCTTTTGTGATTGGCGGACTCCTGCCACTGCTGACAGCAGTTTTTGCACCAGTACAAAAAATGGTTCTATATCAGTACTGCTTTTCAATACTTTTCTTAGCTTTCTCCGGAATCCTGGCAGCTAAAGCAGGCGGATCGCATACTTTAAAAGCTGTGTTGCGTATCTGCCTTTGGGGTACATTTGCAATGGCTGCTTCAGCCCTTGTAGGGCATCTTTTTGGGGTTCAGAATGTTTAAGTTTTACAGATTCAAAATTTAATCAAATCTTAAGTCTGATAAAAAACCAAAAAGACACATATTTCGTTAATTAGTATAATATAAAACATGTCATCAAGATGAAACTAATTACAATGTTCCTTTTATTAGGTATTCTTCCCGGAACTATAAAATGGGAAGCTGATTTTGACACTGCGAAAAAGACAGCCAGAGAGCAGCACCGCCTTATCCTGCTTAATTTTTCGGGATCCGACTGGTGCGGTCCCTGTATCCTAACGCGCAGGGACTATCTCGAGAATCCAGGCTTTACAGAAATGGCCGATCAAAAGCTCGTACTGGTCAATGCTGACTTTCCGCGCAAAAAGAAAAATATCCCGTCTGCCGATCAGGTAAAAAGAAATGAGGCACTGGCCGAAATTTACAACAAAGAGGGCAGTTTTCCCCTAACCCTTCTTCTGGACGCAGAGGGTAAGGTCATCAAAACCTGGCATGGAAAACCGGAAAGCTCACCTGAGCAGTGGACAGCCGAAATCAAATCATTATGTGAAAGCCAAAAATAAGATGGCAGCTGTACAGAAATATTCCCAGTCCCTGAAACTGATGGGAAATATGTTCACCATTACTGTTACAGCAGCTGATCAGGCTACAGCTGACGAACATATTAATGCTGCCATTGAAGAGATTAAACGCATTGAAAAACTTCTTACCACGTATAAAGATGACAGTCAGACCAATCAGATTAATGCTGCTGCCGGTATGCATCCTGTAAAGGTTGAGCCGGAAGTTTTTAATCTAATCGAAAGGTCACTTGGCATTTCTGGCATCACCCAGGGAGCCTTTGATATTTCATACGGAAGCATCGATAAAACCCTTTGGAATTTTGACCGTACCATGACCTCACTTCCAGATAGTGAAACAGCGTTAAAGATGGTACACCTGATTGACTACAGAAATATAATTCTGGATAAAGAAAATACGACTGTATTTTTAAAAGAAAAAGGGATGCGTATCGGCTTTGGAGGAATTGGTAAAGGTTATGCAGCCGAAATGGCAAAACAGATCCTGCTGAAACGCGATGTAAAGAGCGGAATCATTAATGCCAGCGGTGATTTATGTGCATGGGGGTTACAGCCAGACGGCAGCAGATGGACTATTGGAGTAGCTGATCCGGACACTCCAAATACAGCTTTTTCTTATATGGAAATATCCAATAAAGCAGTAGCCACATCCGGAAATTATGAAAAATTTGTAACCATTAATGGCAAAAAATATTCGCATACCATAGATCCCAAAACAGGCCTTCCAATAACAGGAATAAAAAGTGTCACTATTATCGCATCAAATGCTGAATTTGCAGATGCCATGGCTACACCGATAGCAGTTATGGGAATTAAAGCCGGTCTATTTTTAATCGATCAGATTCCGGATTTGCATTGTATAATAATAGATGACAATAATAAAATTTACACATCCAAAAACATTCGCCTAAAATGAAAAATCAAAAGCAGCAAAATCTCGTACTCTTGTGCAGTATTGCTTTAGCAGGCATTCTCACATCATCCTGTACTTCTGTAAAAGAATATCAGAAGGGAAAAATCAATGATTCTGAAATGGTACTTGCCAACAGGAAAGTTGAAAAAACAGAACTTAGTTTTCAATCCTACCGCGAGGGAGCTTCCGGGGCAAATGCAGGTAAAAGCGGCGGAGGCTGTGGCTGTAACTAATTTGATATCATAAACAGATGAAAAGAATATTCATTACAGGGTTTGCTTTATTGGCATTATTCCAATTAAGAGCACAAAATATACCTTCTGATTCAACGGCTTACAAAAGTAAAAAATTAAAACTCGAAGAGGTTAATTTGGTATCCAGTTATTATAAACAGGATGGAAATAATTCAGCTGTAGGCGGAGGAATCGGATCACAACATTTAACTGATATAGCAAATACTATTGATGTTAAACTGATTAAATACGGCGAAACCGGAATCAAACACACCTTTGATATTGAAGCAGGAATCGATCATTACACCTCTGCTTCTTCAGACATGATTGACCTTAGTGCCAACTCTTCTGCTTCTTCTTCAGACAACCGCTTCTACCCTTCTTTAAGCTACCTTAGGGAGAATGAAGAAAAAGGGAGGACTTTGGGAATTGGTGTTTCATCCTCAACTGAATTTGATTATCAGTCTTTTGGAGGAAATATCAGTTTTTCTCAAAAAACAAAAAATAAGAACGGTGAATTTACAGCTAAATTCCAAACCTTCATTGACCAGCTAAAACTTATTGAACCCCTTGAACTGCGCACTCCGGGCGAGGGTTACGGAAGCGCAAATAGAAACACTTTTGCCGGAACACTAAGTTATTCCCAAATCATCAACCAAAGGCTTCAGGTGATGCTTGTAGGGGACATTATCAGTCAGAACGGCTACTTAAGTCTTCCTTTTCACAGGGTTTATTTTGCTGATGGCCCAGTTAGACAGGAAAAAATGCCTGATACCAGACTTAAAATTCCGTTGGGAATAAGAGCCAGTTATTTTTTAGGCGATAATATTATTATAAGAGCATATTACAGGTATTATACTGATGACTGGAATTTAAAAGCCCATACGGCTGATCTTGAAATACCGGTAAAGCTGACCCAGTCATTTTCGCTTAGTCCTTTTTACAGATATTATACCCAAAGTGCCGCAAAGTATTTCAAGCCTTATGGAGCTCATACCGCTGCTGATGAATTTTACACCAGCAACTATGACGTGTCTAAGTTTGACAGCAGTTTTTTTGGAATGGGGATGAAATTTACTCCGCCTGATGGCATCTTTGGCCTAAAACACTGGAACACCCTTGAAATCCGATACGGACATTACGATAGATCTAACAATTTGACTTCTGATATTATAAGCCTTAATATTAAATATAAATAATAAGGTTTAAAGCTTTAAATTAAAATACATTTTGGTACTTTTATATACTAAATCCGGATTTTCTAAGAAGAGAATATCCGGATTTTTTAATACTTATATCTAGACAACAAAAATTAGAGTTCAATTGCTTAATTTAATTGTCAAGTTTTATTTATACAGTAATCCTCAATTTACAAATTTGCAGTATACCTTTTGAGTTCCCACTCTGTTTTCTCCAGCAGACGCTCCAAAAGCATTATTTTATCTTTATAAAGCTGCTCTACAAAATGATTGGAAAAATGTCTGGTCTCAATCCCACATTCACTGGCTTTCTTTCCAATTGAAGATAAATCATTTTTAAACTGTAGTATATCCTCAATTGTAATTTCGAATACAGTCGCAATTTCTTCTAATTTTAAAAGTGTCATTTCTGTTTTTCCTTTTTCTATTTTACTATATGCAGCCTGGCTAATATTTAGCCTGTCAGCCATATACTCTTGCGTATAATTCTTTAATTCCCTTATATTTTTAATATTTTCTTTTATGCCTGCTGTCATTATATTTTTCATTATAAAATTAAGTATAGAAATAATACGATATTTTTGCTTTTGCTAAGCAAATAAAGAAAAAAATCAGCTATCAAAACAATAACAAATGTTATTACTTTTATGATGTATCATTCATATATTTTAAACGGCTCAAATGAACAGGGGTAATATTAAGATAAGATGCAATACAGTGCTGGGGCACACGCTGGTGTATTTTTGGAAATCGTTTATCCATATCCCTGTAACGTACCAGGGGAGCATTCACATACAATGCTTTGATTTTTTCATTGACCAAAAAAAAGTATTCTTCAGTGATCCGTCTTCCCAATTTTTCCCCATGCTGTAAATCACGATAAATATTTTGAAGCATTTCAAACGATATTACAAGCACATCGGTATCTTCCATAGCCTGAATTGAAAAACTGGAAGGAATTCCTTTCAAAAAACTCTCATAATCAGTACCAAAAGTATTCTCTAAACAAAAATGAAATGTTTTCTCTTCACCCTTGTCATCTATAAAATAGATACGAAGCAGTCCTTTTGCTACAAAGTAAATTTTAGAACATACTTCACCTTCCTTTAAGAGTATCTCTTTTTTTTTATAAACTTCATAGCTTAGCATACTAAGGCAATATTCCAATTCTGAATCTGAAATATCAATATAGTTTTTGATAAGCTGATAAAGTGCGAATATCCCGTTGTTTTCTAACCACGAATCTTCTTCCATATAATTAATACGATACTTTATTATTTTTAAACAAAAATACGCATCAGTATATTGGGAAGTAAAATAAAATTGGAGAGCAGTTATTCATCTAATGCAAGAAAATCATCATAAAAAAACTCCAAAAACATAGCTTTTGAAGTTTTTTATTTATTGCAATTATTAGAAGTTCTAGTAATTCAGGTTCAAACCAAACCCTACTCCCATATCACTGTCGTAATGCGTGGTGAGTCCAAAATTCTTTCCTATTATATATTTCAAACCTGCCATATATTCTTTGTCGGTATTCCACATCAGGTTCATTCGCAGCCTTTTCGAAAGAGGAATATCCATCCGTTCCAGCTGAAAGCGAAAATTACCATCAGTAAAAACTTCTGCCTGTGCAACAATTAACATTGGCAGAGTATAATTAACTCCGGCACTAAACACAGCTCTTTCATTTTTAGTATTGGTTTGTCCAAAGAGGTTCTTTTCATACTCCCCCATCTCCATCTTACGGTATCGCCAGTCAAACCCGATAAAAGGCATCAGCCACTGCATTTTGCCAATATACCTTCCAATATGGGTCTCTGTTTCGTAACCATGCATATCGGTGTACCCTAGCCTCCATTCAGTTCCTATACTCCATCGCGTATTTTGATACATTGCTTCACCATCATTACCATTGGTAGCAAAATCATTTTCTGCCATAAAATGGAACATCCTGTCATCAGCAAAGAGTTTTCTTTGAGCCGCTTTAGAATTTTGAATTTCCGGGTTAGACTTTTGGTTTTCATAGCTAAAAATCCTTCCCATACCACTCATCATATGATAAAGAATATGGCAATGAAAAAACCAGTCCCCTTCAGCATTAGCAGTAAATTCTATTGTATCGGTTTCCATTGGCATAATATCAACCACATTTTTTAGTGGTGCATAATCGCCCTGATTATTAATCAGACGAAAATCATGGCCATGCAAATGCATTGGATGGCGCATCATAGAACCATTGTACAATACAATACGCACATTCTCTCCTTTCCTGATCAGGATTTTATCTGTTTCAGAAATTACTTTATTGTCCAGGCTCCAGACATAACGATTCATATTGCCGGTAAGCTCAAACCGAAGTTCTTTGACAGGTGCATCCTTGGGAAGTGTCGTTTTAATGGTAGATTTGAGCATACTGTAATTTAAGGTTACAATATCGGACAATGCATTACTGTTGTATTGCGAAGATCCTTCTTCAGTATGGTTTTTATGGTTAGATTTTTCATTTTTAACTGCTTTGCCTGTTATCTCAGGATACATGACTACATTCATATCCATTTGATTCAGGGACATGCTCATACCCATATCATCCAGATCTCCATTCATTTTCATCATACCGTTCATCATCTTCATTCCTTCAAAATATTTTAATTTGGGAAGTGGTTCAACAAGCTGTTTGATTCCCGAACCAATATACAAGGAAGCCGATTTAGTTCTGTCTTCTGGTGTAGCCAAAAATTCATACGCTGTCTGATCTGCCGGAATTTTTACCACAACATCATAGGTTTCAGAAACTGCAATAAGCAGACGATCCACTTCTACAGGTTCTACGTCATTGCCGTCGTTTGCTACAACTGTAATTTTACCTCCTGCATAGGTAAGCCAAAAATTACTTGAAGCACCGCCATTAGAAATCCTCAAACGGACTTTATCTCCCCCTTTAAACTGAGACAACTGACTTTCATTTTTGCCATTCATTAAAAAACGGTCGTAATAAACATCACTTACATCCATGGCGTTCATTCGTTTCCATTCATTGACCACTTTCGTAGAAAAATGTCCCTGCCTGATCGCTTCTCCATAACTTTGGGTTGTTCCTTTTTTTATCGCAAACCAATCACTGGCATTATGCAGAAGCCTGTGAATATTGTGAGGTTTCATATCAGTCCATTCACTTAAAATAACAGGAACGGTGGGCAGATCATCAATACCTTTTCTAAAAGTAGGATCATCTGTTTTTTTATTAATTATAAAGGATCCGTACATCCCAATTTGTTCCTGAAGCCCACTATGGCTGTGATACCAGTGCGTTCCATGCTGAATTATGGGAAAAGTATATTTATAAACCGTATGCGGTTTTATAGGCATTTGTGTCAGATAAGGAACCCCGTCTTCCTTGTTAGGCAAGAATAGACCATGCCAATGAAGCGAAGTTTCTTCATCCATTTCATTGTGTACATAAATTTCGGCAATATCGCCTTCTGTGAATGTAAGTGTCGGCATCGGAATTTGTCCATTAACGGCAATAGCTCTTTTTTGTGTGCCTGTGAAATTGACAAGAGTATCCCTGACATAAAGATCGTACCGTACCACTTTTTGCGCAGTTGCAGTAACAGCAATCAGCAATAGTATATAGATTGATTTCATTCTTTAAATTTGAATTATTGAATGGTTTCTACCGTTTTACCACAGCTTAGCATTTGGGAACCATAATACGGATTTTTTATGGTATTCTCTCTGCTTAGCCAATTAGCATCTGCCATTGGGCAATATTGATAATAAACAGGCGCTGCTCCTTTAGCCGTTTTGAGCAATTCATAAAGATTTTTAGACAATCCCTTAAAACTTTCCCTTTGTTTATCTATTCCTTTTGCTGTTGCAATCGCGCCCGACTGTGCAGTCAATACTGAATTTAATTTCATCCAGATTGTATGTTCCTGTTCAGATAACGATTCCATTTTTATACCCGAAACAGCATCCAGAAATGCTTTTGCTTTGGAAGCTACAGCTTCAGTATCAGACTGAATAAAAGCATCATTAAGAGCAAAATAAGCATCATAAATTCTTTGAAATGAACCTGCTTGGGCTGCTTCATTATGAACTTTATGAGAAGTAGACACCATTTCAGATTTTGGTTCATCCTTTTTTAATTCCCTTACATATTTACAACAATCAGGAAGTTTGTCATAAGCCGATTGTGTTGCTAAAAAACTGCTATTGTCATAACCGGCTAGAGCAATACGTTTTAAAATCTGATCGGTATTTGTTTTTTTGGGATCATAGGTTACAGAAGCCATTTTGGTATTTTTATCCCAAATAACGGCAGCCACATTTTTTTGATTACCTGCTTGTTCTATATTGTCCTTGCACATGGAACAATTTCCATATATTTTGATGTTCTCAGTACTATCATTTTTAATCTGAGACTGGCTACTAACTGATAGCAACAGGAATATTGCCATCATTATATTTTTGAATGGATACATAATAGTTTTTTTTAAAAGAATAATAAAAATCAAATTACAGCAACTTATTCAAAGCATGGTTGAATTGAAAAGAACTGATATAATTAAATCCTGAGCATTAACTGCTCGTAAATGGACAGACCTTTGGCTGTCACACAATTCTATTAGCCTATTTTAGGGATTAGCCAAAGTGATCTGTAACCTGTCGATACAAGAGTTTCCAAATCTGGGAATCTTTGTGCTGCAGAAGCAATTTCTATTACAGTATTTGAAGTGACTGTTGGGGTAAAGAATAAAAATACTGAGCATGAAAAACTGCAGGCACATTTTGTATGTGTACATTTTCCGCCATCACAATTATGATTTTTATTTTTGGAATCAGATGATTTACAGCAGGAATGTTCTTTCACATTCTTTGCAGACATCTCTTTATGAGAAGGAGATTTCAACGATTTAATAGTACAGGCCATACCGGTGCCGGGCATCAGCAAGAAGCCCAAAATAAATAATAATAAAAGAAAAATCCTTTTCATTATTCCTGTGATATTTTACAAAGATATGAAATCTATATTCATCTTTTTGCCCGATTAACGTTCCATTAGTAATGTTCTTTTTTGAATATTTTAAACACCTATCCAGGCAAAAAACATCATTTATTAAAAAGGCAAATACGGCTCCCTTTCAGAATACCGTATTTGTCCAACTAATTCAATTTTTATAAACTTGCTTTTACTTCACCGCAAGTCAGCATATTTTTTGGATAGTAAGGATTTTTGATTTCCTTACTGTCACTTGTCCACGCCGCCCCTGTCATTGGGCAAACCTGAAGATATAATGTGGCGTCCTCAGCCTTAAACTTTGGAGCCAGGTCCCAGAATTTAACTGAAAGTTCCTGAACAATCTCACGCTGTTTATTGATATTTTTCGTTGCTGCTACCTGACTTACAAGATCAATGATTACTTTTCTTTTTGCAGTAGCTTCATTCATTTGTTCAAGCGTCAGTTTTTTAAATTTGAAGTTTTTTAATGAGGTCTTTAATGCTTCTGCACTTTTAGCAGCAGCAAGACTATCTGAAAGGACAAGGCTGTTTTTTAAAGCCAGATAATTATTTGTGATTTCCTTTTTTTGTGCTTCACGTTTTGCTACTAACTCAGGTGTTACTTCTTGTTTTGATGTTAACTGTGCCTGCATGAATGTGCTTAAGCAAATAAATGCTGTAGCTAGTATTTTTTTCATATATCTGTTTTATTTAATTTTGAAATAATTTTGTCAATATCGATCAGAATACTTTCGAAATGATCTTTATTAATTCCTGTTGCTGAATTCATTAATCTGGTAACATCTGCCCTTAATTTTACTAAGTGCTGTTTTCCATACAACACTACATCGCTGCGTTGTGCCGTATTTGATGCTTTGCCAGGTTCTAATTCCTTTGGTAACAAAAGCATGCCCAATTTTTCGACATATGCCCGCTGAAGGCTTCTTCTGTAAAAATCCTGCTTTTCATCACCGCTGAATTTTATCCAAACTGTCTGCTGTAAATCGTTTAAAAACTCAGGAACCGTATAAGCCCCTTCAAATTGCAGTGATTTAAGACTAATATTATAAAGCATGCCTGAACTTAATAGCATATTTAATACCTGGTTTTGCTGATCTAGTATTTGATCCGCTGTCTTTAAACGAATAAGCTGGTCAATTTCCTGAGGGTACATCCACAGAGGAGGAACAAACAATTGTCTTCCTACATAATCGATAGCCGCTTTTACTTTTGCTTTAGGGATTGGCTGATATACAATTCCTTTTTCATCAACTGTTCTTTTTGTAACGTAGTTGTTGCCAATATTTTTCAGTACATGATACAAATACCTTGAATATTGCGCTAAAACCGCTTTATGCATGTCATCTAAATTATCATAAGCATCGTTTGGCTCGTAAGTCCATTCTATAAGCTTAGGTACAACACGTTTTAAATTTTTAATTCCGTAATCGCTGGCAAGCACTGAGTCATCACCCAAATCTTCTGACTGGCTGCGCGGATCTTCGTCTTTTCCTTCACCTCCAAACCATAATTTAGGGTTGGCAGTCAGACTATCCGTAGCCATTTTGCTTAGTATTTTTTCTTCTTCAAACTCATCTTTTGCGTTTGGAAGATAGCTGTAACCCCACTTAATAGCCCATTTGTCATACATTCCAATTCGAGGGTAAATCCCTGCCGGCCCAATATTATCTTCTGGTTGCGCTACATAATTAAAACGGGCATAGTCCATGATAGAAACTGTATGTCCATTCGCTTCGACCCATTTTTTATCACGAAGTTTTTCAACCGGAGTAGCACTGCTCGCGCCCATGTTATGACGCAAACCAATAGTATGACCAATTTCATGCGAAGAAACAAAACGGATTAACTGTCCCATTAATTCATCATCCAAATGCATTTTTCTGGCTTTTGGATCTAAAGGTCCAGCCTGAATCATATACCATCTTTGTACCAGTTTCATAACATTATGGTACCAGCCCACGTGACTTTCGATGATTTCCCCACTTCTCGGGTCACTTACACGCGGTCCGTAAGCATTAGGCGTTTCTGAAGCATAATATCGTATCACAGAATATCTTGCATCTTCAAGACTCATTGTTTTATCATCTTCCGGCCATTCTTTACCAACAATTGCATTTTTGAAACCTGCTGCTTCAAAAGCTTTCTGCCAGTCATTAATACCTGCAATTAAATACGGTCTCCATTTTTTTGGCGTTGCCGGATCAATGTAATAAACGATTTGTTTTTTAGGCTCAACCAGTTCTCCTCTTAAGTACTTTTTGATGTCTTTGTCTTTTGGTTCCAGACGGTAGCGTTGAATAATGAATTTTTTCTCGGCCCGCTGCTGGTCGTCATCAAACAAAACATATTTATTGGCAAAAAAACCGACTCTTTCATCTGCAAAACGTTTCCGCATTGGCGTTTTTGGCAGCAATACAATTGAGGTGTTCAATCTTATTGTTACTGTTCCGCTGCTTGCTAAAGAACTCGTATAGGTTCTTGTTGATTTTACCTCAATGTTGATTGGATACGTTTCAATACTTTCAATAAAAGATTTATCATCTGCAAGAGTGGTTAATTTTTTTTCTGTTTTTTCTTTGGTTTCCAGAGAAAACATGGCATTGTCTTTTTTGAAAGCATCCGTAACATCAATAACAACATATCCATTATCAGGATTGGTAGTTTTTATTGGAAAAGCGCCTACAATAGGATTCTCGTTACTGCCCGCCAATGCTTTTGCCAGCATTGAATCTGCGTTACGAACATCCTGTCTGTATTGTAGTGATCTTAAAAAAACAGTATTATTAGTCCCCTTTTCAAAATAAATAGTCTGCTCATTCGCTTTTTCACCTCCAAAAATCCCCATTCCTTCAGGTGTCGAAAGGTATCGGGTTACTACCAGTAAGTATCTGTTAAACAAACTGTCCGGAATTTGAAAGTAGTATTTCGTATCTACCTGACTTACTGTAAAAAGACCTGCTTTGCTTTTCGCTTTATCGGTAATTACTTTATTATAAGCCAGCATCCCTTTTGGTTGCGTACTGGTACTATCTGCTTTTTTTTCGGTCACGTTTTGTGAAAAACCATGCTGCTGCGTGGCCAGCAGCATGATTAAAATTAAAAATAATTTATTCATCAGGATTAAAATGGGACTTTTTCGTCTGTGTTTAATGTAAGTTTTGGATTTTTCATCAAAGCTGTTAAAGGAAACGGCACAATGTACAATCTGGAATTTGGCTGCAACGTATATGTTTTTTGCGGAACAGTTTTGTTAACAATTGGAAATACTCTTGTAATTGTTTTTGCATATTCCGGTTCCGTATTTAACCTTTTAAGATCGAAAAAGCGATTAAAACCAAACATTAATTCTTTTCTGCGTTCATTTATCACCAATTCCATTGTTTCTTTTCGGGTAGCCGGTACCGCTAAATTTACCGTACCAGACAAAATACGTTTTGCTCTTAATTGATTTAAGATATCAACAGCTTCAGTAAGTTTGTTTTCTCTCGCATAGCATTCAGCAAGCATCAGGTAAACCTCGGTCGTTTTCATTCCGACTGTTGGATAAAAAAATCGGGTATACTGTGTTGACCAGTAAGCGGTATTGGAACCCTGATCTAAATTGGTTGTACTGGTTGTATTAAAAAACAAATTAAAACGTGCATCATTAGTACCGAATAGTGTTCTCAGTTCAGGGCTTATAATATTTTGCTGTGCAAAGTTCATTTCATTATAACCTGTCATGTACATATAACTAAGCACCTCTATATTATTTGCAGCAGGTACAGCAACCGCTGTTGGCCCTCCCTGAGCGCTATAGGCTACCAAATCAAATATTTTGTTATTGTAGCTTAATGATTTCTCCGCGGCTTCTTTTGCAAGAGCAACTTCGCGTTTGAACAAATGGACTTTTGCTTTGAAAGCATAAGCAAATGCAAGTGACGGATGATAAACATCACGAGGAGTTTCTTTAAGATATGGCAATGCCTCTTCAATATCTTTTTGAATAAAATCATACACCTGTGCTACTGTTGATTTTGACGGCTGTGCTTCTAAATCGAATTTATCCATAATGCAAATACCTCCATCGGTAGCAGCAGTCTGCGGATCATAGCCTTTTGCATAGTGATTTACTAACAAAAAGTGATCGTATGCTCTGTAAATTTTTGCCTCTGCTTTTGCTAATTGTTTGGTACTTCCTTCACCCTTGCTGTCATCTACCAATGAAATAATAGTATTCCATCTGTTAATGTAAACGTAAGCCTGGTTGTAAAAGCTAGAGCCAGACATTAAAGAAACCCTGTCAGTAGTTTCGTCAAAGGTAAAATTGATCGTGTTGATATTAGGAGTTACTCCTATTACAGCTGATTCTCTCATCCATTGGTCGTCTACCAAATATTGAAAGTTGTTGATCGGATAACCTCTGTTTGGCAGGGACACCATTTCGTAAAATTGATCTGCAGTCTCTATTACTAAAGCTCCTTTAGGAGTAAGGTCTGTATACTCTTCGCAGGATGCTGCACCAAACATTACCAGCAACAGCATTATGATATGTATCTTTTTCATTTTTTTTAAAGGGTTAGATTAAAACCAAATAAGTATGTTTTAGGCAATGGCAAATTACGTGTTCCGGAGTTTGCAGAATAAACTTCGGGATCAATACGGTTTCCGGCTGCACTCCAATACCAGATATTGTTTACCTGGAAAGTAAATTTTGCTGATTCCATTTTGATTTTGTTTGCGAAAATCTTTGGAAGACTATAACCTAATGAAATGTTTCTAAGTTTGATATAATCTCCATCTACCACATTCACATCCGAATTTCTCCATTGGCTGCTGATTGTCCCGGCATAACTTCTAATGTTTTCTGCAAAATCTACATACAAACGTGTGTTGCCATTTGGATTTGCATCTGTATAACGATCTGAAATCCCTGAAAGGTTTACTGCATCTGTACTCATGTCGATAGTCTCTTTGCGCATTACGTTACCTCCGGAGAAAACAAACAGCATATTCAAATCGAATCCCTTATATGAGAATCGCTGTGAAAATGAACCTGTATAAGTTGGGGTTAAACTTCCCATTTTTACCAATGCATTTGGATTAGAAACTGTTTTTATACTCGTTGATACCGGGTTTCCATTAGCATCAAAAGTGATTGATGGATTTCCATTTTCATCCAGAACATATGGGTATCCATTAGTTGTACCTCCATATTTATAAGCATACAGGGTATTGAACACATCTCCATCAAAAAAGTAATTTGATGGCGCACTGACATAAACTGATGAAGATGATTGTGCTCTGGTAACTTTATCAATTGTAGTTTTGTTGTAACCAAAAACTACATTAGAATTAATACGGAAATTACCATTATTAAACCATTCAGAACCAACAGTAAATTCAACCCCTCTGTTTAATAAAGCACCAGCATTGATCCTTCGGCTTGTTGCCCCAACGGTAGGGTCTAAATCAGTTGTTACTAATAAATCACTGCTTAGTTTACGATACACATCAATACTACCTGTCAGTTTATGTTTTAATACAGTATAATCTAAACCTAAATTGGTTATTTGTGTTTTTTCCCATCTTAACATTGGGTTAGGCTGAGATGTAATATTTATATACTGTAGAGACTGATATAAATTGTCGTTTCTTCTTGTAGCTGTTACGTAAGGTGTTGTACTTTGATCGACATTTCCACTTACACCATAAGTAGCCCTGAATTTAAGCATGTTAACCCATTTTACTTCTTTCATGAAGTCTTCATTACTAATATTCCACCCTAAACCTGCAGACCATAATGGACGGTTTTTATATTTAGAATCTACTCCAAATAAATCTGCACGATCCACGCGGTAACTTCCTGTTACGTTATATTTAGATAAATAAGTATAACCTGCTGTACTGAAAACAGAAAAGAAGTGATGTAAAACTTCCGTTTGTGATCTTGACAAAGCTCCTAAAGTAGCGTTACTCCCATAAATATAACTAGGAACTCCTGTTTGGCTAAGTGAAAGGTTATTCAATGTAGCAGAAGTAAGTGTAACCGGATCGTAACCATATCGTATTTGTTCAATACCTCTTGGAACAAAAGTTTCGCGCATTTCAAAACCGGCAACTGCATTAAAAGAATGCTTCCCTTCACTAAAATCCTGACTAAAATCTAACTGATTTCTAAAAGAATAGTTACTTGCCTGACTGCTCCATTGTTTGTATCGCCCTCCTGCAGAAAAACCATCTACATAAGTGTAGACATTTGTAGTTGGGTTATATCCTGTCAAGGCATTGATGGCATAACGCATTCTGTATGAGTCAACGGCATAATATTGATCGTTATCATTTTTTCGTAATTCATATTGAAATTGTGTATTAAAGCTCAACCCTTTCCATATCTTAGCACGAAGGTTTGTAAAAGCTCTTAAACTTAATGAGTTTTCATGTGTGATACCTTCATTAAGTGCATCCAATACGTTAAAATTCACTGATTTAAAACCACTTAAACTGTTTATTTTTGCAGCCATAGCCGGGTTAATAACACTACTACCGGTAAAACCATCTTTAATACCTACAAACTGTGATAATACGCGGTCTCCGTTATCATCTGTAATACGTTCGTATCTTTTTTGAATATTATAATTACCGAAATCAAAATCAGTAACATCATCGTTGCTATAGGTAGCATTTACTCCGAAAGTTGCATTTAACCAGTTGTTTACCTGAAAGCTGCTTTTAGCATAAAGATTAAACGCCTGACTTGTGTTGTTTACGATACGATTATCTGCGGCGTCATAATTTAATGACACATACGTATTTTGTTTAGTGGTACTTCCTGAAAATGCTAAATTGTAACGTTGTCTGAATTCATTTTGCCATACATTATCACGATAATCTTTTATATAATCGTTCTTTCTCCACTGACCAATAGTTGTATTATAATCTGCATTGCTTATTTTTCCGTCTTCTAAGTCCCTGTTAAGCTGGTATAGAGGGCTGTAATATTTTGGGCTGCTGCTTCCAATATCCCCATAAGCGTTGAACATCGTAGCTGTATTGGCAAATCTGGCTCTTTCCCTGTTGTACACAGCTTGTTCAAAATCAATTAAATCGCTTGTTGAAGCATAATTCATGTCTTTAATATCAGGTTTGGTATTAATAAAGAAATCAGAATTTATGCTCACTTTTAATTTACCATTTCCTTTTTTGGTAGTCAAAACAATAATACCGTTTGCCGCTCTTGAACCATAAATAGAACCGGCTGCAGCATCTTTAAGCACGTTTACACTTTCAATATCATAAGGATTTATCTGATCAAGAGTCAATTCCGTTGGCAGACCATCTATAACCAAAAGCGGACTATAACCAACTTCTCCAACAGAAAAAGTACCAATACCTCTTAATATTGGCGTATCAGCCGAAGCTCCGGTTGGATTTTTCTGAAACATCAAACCCGCAACACGTCCCTCAAGGGCAGATGCTAAATTGGTGTTGATATTTTCGTTTAATACCTTTTCATCTACTTTAGTAATAGCACCTGTAGAATGACTTCTGGTAAGTGTTTGAAAACCTGTTACTACTACGTCTTTCATAACAGAGATTTTATCCTCAACAACAAGCGTTAATTCAGTGCGACCGCTAATAGCAAAAGATTTTTTTTCAATAGTTAGTCCAGAACACTCTAATATAGCGTCCAAAGGTGCATTATCAAAAGAAAAGCTACCGTCAAAATCGGTAATACTATGTTTATTTGTACCGAAAATTGTAACATTAACTCCCGGAAACGGCTCATTTTTACTATTTAATACTTTTCCTTGTATTCTTCCGGATCCGTTTCCCCGCTCCTCTTCTTTTTCTTTTGTTGCGGTTATTACTATGGTCTGATTGGTAAGTGAGTATTTTAAATTTTGTGCACTAAAAATTTGATTCAGTGTTTCTTTTAAACCAGAATTCTTAACATTAATTGTTACCGGTTTTGAATCTTTTAGTAATTTCTGCGTATAAAAAACTTCATAATTAGCCTGTTTTGCTACTTCTTTAAGAACTTTATCCAGTGGTGCGTCCTTAAAATTAATGGTAACATTTTGTGCATGGCTTGTAAAACTGCAAAGCAGCATTACCAAAACACTCAACATCAGGGAATAATCAGAAAAATTTAGCCTGGAAATTTTTTCTCTGAGTTTTTTGTAAGGTTTTTTTGGTTGTAAATTAAATTTCATACATTTACATTTAGTTATAGTTAAACAATAGTGGACACTTATATTGGCTATACACCTATTAACAACCAGAAGCATCGCAACTGCCTCTGGTTTTTTAGTTTATATAATCACAACATAATCCGTTACATTTAAAATCATGGATACACAATAATCGTTTTTCCTTCGACCTTAAATTTTATATTACTAAGCTCAAGCACTTTTAATACTTCAGACAAATTTTTATTCATAAATGTACCTCCGTTAAACCTCACGTCTGAAACATCGCCACGGTACTCAACTTTAATTCCGTACCAGCGTTCCAATTGTTTCATTACCGCTTTCAGGTCGGCATCATCAAATTTGAAGCGGCCATTTTTCCATGCAATAGCTGCTTCTGTATCCACTTTTCGAATGGTAATCCTGCTAATATTAGCAGACACATTAGATTGTTCTCCAGGCTTTAAGATTGCTTTTTGATTTTTAGAAGTAACTGCTACACTTCCTTCCAGTAATGTTGTTTTTACAGATGGTTCATTATGGTAAGCATGAACATTAAAATGAGTTCCCAGAACCTCTATAGACTGGGTATCTGATTTTACGATAAAAGGCTTATCTTTATTTTTGGCTACTTCAAAATAAGCCTCCCCTTCTAATTCTACGATTCTTTCTTTACCATTAAAACGGGTTGGATATTTAATAGAAGAAACGGTGTTTAGATAAACTTTGGTTCCATCTGCCAAAACAATATTATATTGCCCTCCTGTTGGCGTTGAAAGTGTATTGAACGAATTAGCATCAGCTTTTGAAACATCAGCATCAGGATTTATGGTATAAGTAATAACCCCGTTAGCATCCATTTTGATTGTAACTTCTTCTTTTTCTCCTTCGTGGGCAATAGTATCTTTTGCAGAAATATCAGACAGAACAATTTGTTTTCCGTTCGAAAGTGTTAAAATCCCTCTGTTACCTCCAGGGGCAATGTCCTTTGGTTTTTCAGCAACCTCAATAATTTGTTCTTTTGGTTTTGTAAAATAAAATATTCCTGTACCCAGCAATAAAACTATGGATGCTGCAGCAGCATATTTATAAAACTGATTTTTATTTTTTTCCGGACTGATGTTTTTGTCAATAGCTTTCCATGCGTCATCCAGATTTATATCCTTGATATCCGTTTGATAGTTATTTTGAACTTTCGCAAAATAAGCCCTATTGGCTGCAGATTGATTGTACCATAAATCAAAAACGGATTCTTCTTCGGGGGTAAGAGTATTATGTATTTTCTTTATGATCAGTTTAAATTCCATTTTCAGAATCTCTTTAAATTAACAATTACCTGATGTAATTTATAACTAAGACAACCGAAACTAAAGAATGGGTGACAAAAGTTTAAGAAAAAGTGAAGAAAAAATTAAATTTAACAACAAACTAGGTAACTTTCTTACTAATGAAGGGATAATAATGCTAATATAATAACCAATGATTCACTGATTTTTACCTTTGCTCTCTTAAGCTGCGTTTTTACAGTGTTTACAGAAATACCCATTTCATCGGCGATTTCTTCGTATTTATAATTTTCAATAAATTTAAGTTTGAAAACCTGCTGCATACTTTCCGGAAAAGTTTCTATAATCTTTAAAATATGATGGTAAAGAATTGTTTTCTCTTCTTCAGAAATCAAATCCAAATCTTCTTCTAAAACCAGCATTGAATTTAAATCAATTACATTTAAATCATCCGTTATTTTCACCGATTTCAGATAATTCAAGCATTTGTTGCGTACCATTGCATACAGGTAAGCTTTAAGAGAAGTTTTTATTTCAATGTTTTTTGCATTTTCCCATAACGAAATAAATACTTCCTGCACAGCATCTTCACTTGCTTCCTGATCGAATAAAAAATTGTTGGCATAGATAACCAGCCCTTTATAAAAATGGTTAAATACATTTTTGTAAACGGATTTATTTTGATTTTGAAGTTCTTTTAAGACAATATCTATTTCCAAAGTAAGTATAAAAAAGCAAATAGGCTACAAAAAACAAATCTATGTATTTTTAATTTTTCAGCAAATATGTATTGAATTTCTTTGAATAATCACAAAAAAGGCCGTTATATTTCCTTATTATTTTGAATATAAAAAAAATATAACATTAAAATTATAATAAAAAAACAATATTAGTACTTCTCTTACTATGCAAATAATGTTCTTTAATACTATTTATCTGAATGATATTTCTATCTATTACTAATGTACGAATATAATTAGGAACAACGTTTGTAAAACACTTCCATTTTACTATTAGGATTAAACTAAAAAAGGAGCCATGATCAGGCCCCTTTTATTTTTTAACTTAACATGAATTTATCTGATTAAATCAAATCGATCCAGATTCATTACCTTATTCCATACAGCAACAAAATCATTGATAAATTTTTCCTGTGCATCACTGCTTGCGTACACCTCGGCAATAGCTCTTAATTCTGAATTAGATCCAAAAACAAGATCTGCACGTGTACCAATCCATTTTGGCTGACCGGTATTGCGATCGTTTCCGGCATAAAGTTCTTTGTCATCAGATAAAGCCTGCCATTTTGTATTCATATCCAGTAAATTGACAAAGAAATCATTGGTAAGCTGGCCCGGACGATAGGTGAAAACACCATTTTTACTTCCGTCTGTGTTGATATCCAGAACACGTAACCCACCTAAAAGTACCGTTAGTTCAGGTGCAGTAAGTGTCAGTAAATTTGCTTTATCTATAAGAAGTTCCTCAGTAGATACTGTCGATTTTGCACTTCTATAATTACGGAATCCGTCTGCTTTAGGCTCTAGATAACCGAAAGATTCAACATCAGTCTGTTCTTGGGAAGCATCCATTCTGCCCGGAGCAAAAGAAATATTAACGGAATATCCTGCATTCTTAACAGCATTTTCTATTCCTGCATTACCCGCCAAAACGATTAAATCTGCCAATGAAACTTTTTTGTCATTTCCTTGTGCAGCATTAAATTCTGTTTGAATACTTTCAAGTTTGTCTAAAACCTGTTTAAGCTGCGCCGGATTATTTACCTTCCAGTCTTTTTGAGGAGCCAGTCTTATTCGTGCTCCATTTGCTCCTCCGCGTTTATCTGAACCTCTAAAAGTGGATGCCGATGCCCACGAAGTAGCAACTAATTGTGAAATACTTAAGCCTGAATTCAGTATTTTTTGTTTCAATTGAGTAATGTCATTTTCATCAATTAAAGTATGGTTAACTTCAGGAATAGGATCCTGCCATAATAACTCTTCCTGAGGTACATCAGAACCCAGATAGCGTGAACGTGGCCCCATATCCCTGTGTGTCAGTTTAAACCATGCACGTGAAAAAGCATCTGCAAAAGCATCCGGATTTTCAAGAAATTTGCGGGAAATCTTCTCGTAAGCAGGATCAAATCTTAATGATAAGTCAGTTGTAAGCATCGTCGGTAAATGCTTTTTAGAACTATCAAATGCGTCCGGAATAACAGGTTCTGCATTTTTAGCTACCCATTGGTGAGCTCCGGCAGGACTTTTGGAAAGTTCCCATTCAAAACCAAACAAATTTTCGAAGAAATTGTTACTCCATTGCGTTGGCGTTTTTGTCCACGTTACTTCCAATCCGCTTGTGATGGTGTCAGGGCCTTTACCTGAACCAAAACTATTTTGCCAGCCAAAGCCCTGTAATTCTATACCTGATGCTTCCGGCTCTTTATCTACGTGATCTGAAGAAGCAGCACCATGAGTTTTACCAAATGTGTGTCCTCCAGCAATTAGCACTACTGTTTCTTCATCATCCATTGCCATACGGCCAAAAGTATCCCGTATATCTTTGGCAGCCAGAATAGGATCCGGGTTGCCATCAGGTCCTTCAGGATTTACATATATAAGTCCCATTTGTACTGCTGCAAGCGGTTTTTCCAGATTTCTGGTATGAACCTGACCATCAGCATTGTCATCAGATGATACTACTCCATGGTCTTTCGGTACTCCATCTGAACCATCAGCATAACGTTCGTCTCCTCCCAGCCATGTGGTTTCAGAACCCCAGTAAACTGATTCGTCCGGTTCCCACACGTCTACTCTTCCTCCGGCAAAACCGAATGTTTTAAAACCCATAGATTCCAGGGCAACGTTTCCGGTTAATATCATTAAATCTGCCCAAGATATTTTTCGCCCGTATTTTTGCTTGATTGGCCACAAAAGTCTTCTGGCTTTATCAAGACTTACATTGTCAGGCCAACTGTTTAAGGGAGCAAAACGCTGTTGTCCGGCACCGGCTCCACCTCTTCCGTCATGAACACGATATGTTCCGGCACTGTGCCATGCCATACGAATAAACAAACCACCATAATGACCAAAATCTGCTGGCCACCAGTCCTGAGAATCCGTCATAAGCTCATGCAAATCCTTTTTTACAGCTTCAAGGTCAAGAGTTTTAAAAGCTTCTGCATAATCAAAATCATTTCCCATTGGATCTGATAAAGAAGAATTCTGTCTCAGAATGTTTATTTTTAACTGTTTCGGCCACCAGTCACGGTTTTTTGTTCCTGAGGCCGCGGCTTTGTCTATACTGCCATTATGAAAAGGGCACTTACTAATGTCATTTGATTGATTTTCCATACTATACTTTTTTGATTTTTTAGGATTAACCGAAAACGAATTTAAGAACTAAATGCTTAGACTTTATGCTTGTTTTATATTATATCAATCTGCTTTAATAGATAAAATCTATTGAAAAAATATTTTCAAAACTCTACAAAATTATTCGAATAAAAATTTTTAACTAAAATTACAAAAAATACTTTTTAATTTTTATGAGTATTATCTTAAAAAAATAAGTTGTAATCAATAAAGCTTAGACTACTAATAATTAATCATAATGAAGATCATGTAAAAAACAGGAATTATTATATAAACAACCAATTAAGAATTATAACTTTATTTAGGACAGTGAATACTGTTTGATAAAATTTATATACCTGTACAATGAGCGATATAGCACACCGATTTCCTGAAAATCCAATATTAATGCCTAAAGATCTGAAATCAAGCACCCCTGATTTACAAATTATCAGTCTTTTAAATCCGGGTGTTTTTGTATTTGAAAACAAAACATGGCTCCTGGTACGAGTGGCTGAGAGTATTTCGCAAAAAGAAGGTGTTATTTTTTTTCCTGTAATTAATGAATTAGGAAAAGTAGAAATTATTGAAATCCCTCTGAATGATCCTGATCTTGTAGCTACCGACGCCCGTATTGTTCAATATAAAGGCCTGGATTATTTGACTACGCTTTCACATTTACGTATTCTGTGTAGTGATGATGGTATACATTTTTATGAACCTGAAGGTTATAGTTCTTTATTTGGTTTAGGTACGCTTGAACAATTTGGTATAGAAGATGCCCGTGTGAGCAAACTGGAAGATACTTACTATATTACCTACACCGCTGTTTCTTCCAATGGAGTTGGCGTTGGATTGCGTACCACAAAGGACTGGATAAAATATGAAACAAAAGGCATGATATTTCCTCCGCATAATAAAGATTGTGCCATTTTTGAAGAAAAAATAAATGGCAAATTTTATGCGTTGCATCGCCCGTCAAGCCCACAAATTGGAGGTAATTTTATTTGGTTAGCCGAATCTTCTGACGGTGTGCATTGGGGAAACCATCAGTTTCTCGTTGGAACCAGAAAAGGACTTTGGGACAGTGCCAGAGTTGGTGCAGGTGCAGCGCCAATAAAAACAGATAAAGGCTGGCTCGAGATATATCACGGAGCAAATGCAGAACACCAATATTGCCTGGGAGCTTTTTTAATGGATCTAAATGATCCTTCAAAAGTAATTGCCCGAACATTAGAACCAATTATGATGCCTCAGGAAAATTATGAACTAAGCGGTTTTTTTGGCTATGTGGTTTTTACTAACGGGCATCTTGTAGAAGGAGACAAACTTACTATGTATTATGGAGCGGCTGATGAATTTGTCTGTGGGGCTCATTTTTCTATTGCTGAAATTTTATCTTGCCTGGTTAACGAATCCTTATAATCTTTATTACTCACTTAATTATTAATCGAATAGTTTCAAAAAAATAAAACCCGCAAAATAATTTACAGGCTTTTAAAACTAATAAGGTTAAAGTGTTTTATTTTTCTTTATTCTTAGCAGGCTTAACATCGACGCTGTCTTTTCTTACTCCTGAAGAGCTTGTATATACAGATCCATCATTAGGGTCAGGACCAGGTCCGCTCCCAGTACCAGCACTGCTGGCATTTGGGTTGTTTGTACCGGTATTAACTTTTGAGGCATTACTTCCTGCTGCATTAGCTCCATTACTTTTATCGATGTTTGTGGTATCTGAAATTATGCCTGATGTATCAACTGTAGTCTTATGTGTATCGATTTCATCGCTGTACCCGTCCTGATTATTTTTACAGGAAGAAAATATTCCCATCATAATAAGTAATAATAGGATTTTTGAATTGAATAGTGTTTTCATAATATTGATTTTAAAGCTTAAAATTCAAATTTAAATGATGAAACAGTGAATTTTTTACATAATTATTCTTTTATCTTACAGAACTAAATATTATATATCATTACTTTAAAAAACAATCATATAAATTAAAAAAAATCATAAAAAAACTCCATTACAAAATAATGGAGTATGGAAGTGTAATGAGTTTATGGTATTGACAACCTACATCTAAATTTCATCCAGATCAAATATTTTCCCTAAGTGTTCTTCCATAATAAAATAAGGATTATTGGTCTGTGTAACCGATCTGATGTGAATAAGACTTGTTTTACTCATCATTCTGAGCATCTGCCTGCGTTCACATTTTATGATTTCACCATTTTCTATACGCTGGCCGGCAACAAAAGCACTTCGTCCATGCGCGCACAAATGATTGTTTACAAAAATAAGATCTCCTGAGTTAGGAATGTAATCATTATTAATCAGCGTTTTTGCTTCGTCCCAAAAATCCATTAAGTTATTAAGAGCTTCAGATGACTGTCCTGCATTTTCATTAAATATTTGCTCAGCAGCATCGAATCGAATAAAAGGGAGTTCCCTATTGCCATACAAAACAGAAGCTAGAGGTGCAGAATCTGAAGTATCTTCATCTTCATAATTGGCATCTTTTGGACACTGATAAATAGGTTCAAATAGCTTTTCCATCACAGTATTGACCTCTCCGTGTGAGCGAATTGAATACAAAGTTGATGGCACTCTTTCTTCATTTCTCAGATAAAGAAAACTTAAAAAATCGGCCTGATGTGATAAAAAAGCGTCTTCGGTATGTACAAATAAATCGGTTTTAGAGCCTGATCCGGTCTGTGTCATAGACATATTTTCATCCGGAATTACAGCATGTAAAAGTCCTCCACCTTTTCTCTGGGCATAATACTGAACAGGTTTTGAAGGCACAGCTCCGTGCAGTAACGAACAGATAAAACCATATTTGTTTAACTTTCCGTAATCTGCTCCCTGCCAGTTAGGAGGTGTAGGCCCTAAATCTTCCTGATCGACTTCTAAAAGTCCTTTAAAGACAATCGCACCATATTGTTCAGCTGAAAAATCGGTTCCAAACTGACTCAGGATCCGGGTTATTCGTTCTGGCAATAATTGAAAAGCATGGAGATGAAGAGACGATATATATTCAGGGTTTTCATAATTGCCAAATGCTTTCACTAAAAGGCTGCCCACATTTGATAAAATATTTCTCTCCTGAGGTGTTATTTCTATTATTAAAGGCTTTGTAGGAATATCAAAAGACAATGGCTGATCAGTAGGTCTTTCAATTGAAATAATTGATTGTGATTTCATTTTTTAATCCGTTTTTAGGTTATTAAAATACAATTGAAACATTAAACACAATGCATTAAAAATAAGTATTATATGAAATTAATCTGAGATAATAATTTTATTTATGTACGGGCATTCGTATAAAATTTTTCACATTTATTTTTTTTATTCATTTTAATTTATACATTTGTTTTTACTTAGTCTAAATAAGATTTACTTACAAATATATTTTTAATTAATCTAAATAACAATAAATTTCTTGGAAAAATTTAAAAAAATATGAAAATTAAAGACAATCCCAGTAAAACCAGAGCTTCAGATTATTCTGATAAACCAAAAAAAATTTCAGAAAACATTCGGAACAGAAGAAGCATTTTTGGTGATCAATTTGTCAAGGGAGAATTGCCTGATGACCTGCTCGATGAAATTCTAATAAACGCTACCTGGGCGCCCAATCACAAAATGACTGAGCCCTGGAGATTTATTGTATTAAGAGGAAAATATCTTGAAGAATATGGCGAATACATGGCCGATTATTACAAAGAATCCTATGCAAGAGAACTCACACCTGATGCGTTAGAAAAAAAACTGGATTATCTGCGGAACTATCCTTTGAACGCAGTTTGCATGATTGGAATAATTCTGGTCCGAAACACTAAAATCAATCTTCCTGAATGGGAAGAGATTGCCGCTGTATCATCTGCTGTACAAAATATGGCGTTAACGTGTACTGCTAATACTATTGGAAGTTACTGGAGTACCAAAAATGTGGCTATTGATTACGTGAGCGAATTCGGTCTTGCTGAAAACGAAAAGTCCTTAGGTCTTCTCTATCTGGGATATTATGCGGATGATTTAAAAATATCCAAAAAGAAGAGAACTCCTTTATCCAAAAAAGTGATTTATCTGCAATAAATTATTAACAACCTTAAATAAAACCCATTATGAACAACACATTAATGAATGATGAGGCACAAAAAAAATCGGTGCTTACACCCGATCAGGATTATTATAAAGATATTTTTCATCAACATGCTAATGACGAATATGCTGAAGCCATACAATTAGCAAAAGATCGCGTTTCGGACTTTCTAAAAAACAACCGAAAACCTTTCAGCGGAATCAGACCTGATGAAATGAAAGCGAAAGTAGAAATTGTAGATTTAGACACTCCCCTTCCCGATTATGAAAGCTTATTAAATGAAGCGGATGATCTGTATGTAAAACACGCTACAGCCTACCATTTACCAGAATATATTGCGCATTTAAATTGCCCTGTGGTAATTCCGGCACTCGCAGCCGAAGTATTGATCAGCGCCATAAATTCATCTCAGGATACTTATGATCAGAGCGCCGGAGGTACTTTTATCGAACGAAAATTAATTGACTGGACCAGCAAACAAATTGGCTATTCTGAAAATGCGGATGGTATTTTTACTGCCGGAGGTTCCCAAAGCAACTTAATGGGATTATTACTGGCCAGAGATTATTTTTCTCTTGAATATCAAAAATGGAACATCAAACTTGACGGTCTTCCGCCTGATGCGAGTAAGTTTAGAATTTTTGTTTCTGATAAAGCGCATTTCAGCAATCATAAAAATGCATGGATTTTGGGTCTTGGTGAACAGTCCATTGTACACGTTGGTGTAGATTCGAGATATCGAATGGATCCTAAGCAGCTTGAAAAAGCAATTACTGCAGAAATAGAAAAAGGCAATATTCCGATTGCTATTACGGCTACAGCAGGAACAACCGATTTTGGAAATGTTGATCCATTAACTGAAATAGCCCATATTGCCAGTCGTCACAATTTATGGCTTCATGTTGACGCCGCTTATGGATGCGGATTATTGCTATCAGAAAAATACAGATATCTTTTAAACGGAATTGAACTTGCAGATTCGGTAACCATCGACTACCATAAATCTTTCTTTCAGCCGATTAGCAGCAGTGCTTTTATAGTAAAAAACAAACTGCATCTTAACATTATCAAGCACCACGCCGATTATCTGAATCCAAAAGAGCAGGATTATGATGCACTTCCGGCGCAAATCAATAAATCCATTATTCAGAGTACCCGTCGTTTTGATGCGCTTAAACTTTGGTTTACGCTCCGTTACATGGGCAAAGATAAGCTTGGGCAATACACCGACACCATCATAGAAACAGCAGAACAAACAGCCAATTACCTGGAAAATGATGAAAATTTTGAGCTTTTATGCCACTCAGATATGGGTGTATTGGTCTTCCGTTACATCAACGGTCTTGATCCGGCTAATTATTGCAACATCAATCAGTACATCAAAGAAAAATTATTTTTTAGCGGAGAAGTTCTGGTTGCCAGCACAAAAGTAAATGGAAATTTCTATCTCAAATTCACCATTTTCAATCCTTTGACTACGCTTAATGACATCAAAAACATTCTTAACCTCATTAAAAAAACCGGAAATGAATACCAACAACTCAACTAATTTTCATCAACTGGCAGAGCAGGTTAATTTTAAATCCCTGCTGAATTGTTATTGCAGGGAATTCAGGAACTGGAGCCGTTATGAAGGTATTCCGAAATACGATCCTACACTGGCAGATTATATGCAGACTATCAATCATAAATCATTTCTGCGGTTTGATTTTACTGATATCGGTCAGGAAGTTTTTGCTCCCCTAACCTACTTTTCAGAAAGCGGCGTACATTCTTTTGGTTTTCCAATTGTTGTCCGCAATAGTTCTTCAGACGATATCAAAGAGATAAGTCCATTCGATTTTGTAGAAATTGTATCAGCATTTGCTAAAACAGATTATCCAGAAATAGATTCGCTGCCAACTCAAAAACGCATGCAAAACAGTATTGATAATCTGGCTTTTTATCTTTCTGAGTATAAAAAAAGTGATCAGGCTGTCAATAGTCCTGAACAGACTTTTATTGAAGCCGAGCAATCGCTGATTTTGGGACACAGCGTACACCCTCTGCCGAAAAGCAGAGAAGGTTTTACCCACGAAGAGCTGAAAAAATATTCTCCTGAAACAGCAGGGCAATTTCCGTTGCATTTTTTCCTTATTCATCCGGATAATGTGCTCGAAAAAAGTGCTGAAGAGTATCTTATGACGAGTTATCTCAGAAATGAAATTTCAAAATATGCAGATAATAGCACTAAAGAATTACTGACTTTATATCCCGAATGGAAAGTAGTTCCAACACATCCATGGGAAGCTGAGTATTTATTAAATCAGACTGAAGTGAAAGAAATGCAGTCGAAAAAACTTCTTTTCAGTCTGGGGCAATTCGGACCATCGTATACAGCTACCTCATCGGTTCGTACAGTATACAATGCTGAAAGCGAATGGATGTATAAATTTTCACTTCATGTAAAAATCACCAACTCTTATCGTGTTAATTATCTTCATGAATTAAACCGTGGTTATGATGCCGGCAAACTCATGAAAACAGAATGGGGAAAAGGAATTAAGAAAGAGTATCCTGAAGTACAGCTTATTTGCGATCCTGCTTTTATTGCTGTGGTTTATGAAGATAAGGTAATTGATGGCTTTAGCACCAGTGTACGCCAAAATCCTTTCCATGGAACAAATGCCCGAAAAAATGTAAGCATGGTTGCCTCTTTATGTCAGGATGGTGTGCTTGGTGAATCAGCCAGAATACTGAATATCATTAACGAATCGGCAAAAAGACGGGACAAAGAAGTTACAGAAACAGCTATTGACTGGTTTAAGCAATATCTTAAAGTGACTTTACATCCGTTAGTAGGTATCTTCAATAAATACGGATTTGGAGCAGAATTCCATCAGCAAAACATCCTTATTGAATTTGATGACCATCTTTTCCCGTCTAAAATGTATTTCAGGGACAATCAGGGTTATTTTTTCCGTCAGGGAAAAGCGAAGGAATTGCAGAATCTCATTAAAGATTTTGGTGACGAAAGCCGAAATTTTATAGCAGAAAACCGAATAATTAACCTTTGGGGCTATTATTTTTTAGTGAATCACCTTTTTGGAATCGTAAATGTTTTAGGCAAAAACAAACTGGCTAATGAGTCATTACTTCTTCACATGATTTATGAAGCATTCAAAGCTGAAGAAGCAACGGATACCACAGGTCTGACTTCTCATTTTTTAAACAGCATTCAACTGTATGCAAAATGCAATCTGCTAACGAGCCTCAACAATATGGATGAAGCCAGTGCGCCAAGAACCAACCCTGCGGTATATTTGAATTATCCAAATCCTTTAAACAAATACTTTTTTTCTCAAAAGCTAATAAAGCCTAAAGGAGAAGATGTGGTTTTTAGCCGATACTTCGAAAAGGAAAATGTAACCATAACCTTGCGTCCGGTTAATCCTGAAGAGGATTTGGAAATGCTGCACGAATGGTTTCATCGTGAACATGCCTTAAAAATCTGGAAAATGAACTGGCCTGTTAAAGAGTTGGAATTGTTTTACCGAACGCTCCTTCCCGGAGATATTTCACACAGTTATATCGGCGAAGTCAATGGCGAACCTACTTTTAACATGGAAGTATATTGGGCGAACCGTGACATTGTTGGAGGTTATTATGACTCCCTACCATCCGATTACGGAACGCATCTATTTATCGCGCCAACAGATTCCAAACTAAAATTCACTTCTGCTGTAACGCAATCGATGATGGATTTTGTTTTTGCAGAATCAAAAGTCGGCAAAATGGTGGGCGAAGGAGCTGTAGATTCGATAGCATCAATGCTGAATAAAGCGCATGTTGGATTCAAAATCGAAAAAGTAATTGAAATGCCGCATAAAAAAGCCAACCTCAATTATTGCTACAGAGAATGGTATTGGGAAAAATTTCCTGCTGCCAAAGACTTTCAGAACATTCCGGTTTCAGCACCTCAGGTTTAATTAATTAAAAAAGTAACAATGAGTACAGAAAAAATATACTCGGTCATAGGTATCGGGATTGGTCCTTTTAATCTTGGTCTTGCCGCCCTTATGGAGCCGGTAGACGAACTTTCATCACTGTTTTTTGATCAGTCAGCCAGTTTTGACTGGCATCCGGGTCTGATGTTAAACAACGCCACACTTCAGGTTCCGTTTTTAGGAGATTTAGTTACAATGGCAGATCCCACAAGTCAATATACGTTCCTGAATTTTATCAAAGAAAGCGGGCGTTTGTACAAATTCTACATCCGTGAAAATTTCTTTATTTTCAGAAGAGAATACAATGAATATTGCAAATGGGTAGCTTCTAAACTTGATAATTTGAAATTCTCCCACAAAGTAGTTTCTCTGGATTATGTTGATGGTTTGTACAAAGTAGTTGTGATGAATACAGAAACCTGTATCACCTCAACCTATTATGCAGAAAAAATTGTTTTAGGAACAGGAACTTCTCCATACATTCCTGATTTTATTGAAAAAAAGGAACTGCCAAATGTAATTCATGCATCTAAATATTTATATTCCAAATCAAGAATCAAAAACAATCATTCGGTTACTATTATTGGTTCAGGTCAAAGTGCTGCAGAAGTATTTCGTGATCTTTTACCGGAAACTGAAAACGGTTTACAGCTCAAATGGTACACCCGTTCTTCCCACTTCTTCCCTTTGGATAACAAATCAAAACTGACGCTGGAACTTACCTCTCCTGAATATGTAGATCATTTTCATAGTCTGACGTACGAAAAAAGAAAACAACTTTTAGCCAGACAACACGGACTTTATAAAGGAATCGATCAGGAACTGATTAACGAAATTTTTGACAGCCTTTATGAAATGAGTTTAGAAAACAAGCCTTTGAATGTGGAATTACGCTCCAATCTGCGTCTGACAACTGTTACTGAAAATGCGGACAGTTCTTACACTATGGACTTTATTCATACCGAACTTGAACAGCCGTTTCAGGATCAGAGTGATTATATTATTCTGGCAACAGGTTACAGTTACAAAGAACCGGATATCATTAAAGGAATTGAAAACAAAATTAACCGTCTTGAAAACGGCTTATTCAATGTAAATCGCAATTATACCATTGATAAAGAGGGAAAAGACATCTTTGTTCAGAATGCAGAACTGCATACCCATGGACTTTCGACTCCTGACCTAGGCATGGGACCATATCGAAATTCCTGCATCATTAACCAACTCACCAATCGTGAGGTTTATAAAGTTGAAAAACGAATCGCCTTCCAGGAATTTGGTGTACTGAAATCAACAGATGATTTTTTACAAAAGGATGCTATGGCAAGCATCAACGAACAATTAGATATCGAGGTCTTACTAAAAACAAATTAAGATGATAACTCCTGAAAATATATTCAACGACACCAAACATCTCGACACAGAAATCTGGAATAAAGTCAACCGAAATCTGTTGGCTAAAAGTATCTCTGAACTGATGCGCGAAGATCTGGCAAAACCGGAAATCATAAGCAAACAAGAAGATGGTCTGACTCATTTTAGATTAGCAACTGATAAAGAAAATCTGCATTATACTTTTTCTGCTTATCCAAGATTTATCAATTACTGGCATATTGTAAAGGAAAGCATCCGCAGAAATGAAGACGGACAGGAATCAGGCACAATTGATGTCCCTAATTTCTTTATAGAATTTCAGGAAACTTTTGGCATAAACTCCTTTACGCTGGCCCATTATGCTGAAGAGTTATTGCATACTTTATACGCTGATGCCTTTATCCATTCTCAGAAACGTTTGTCGGCTTCGGAACTCGCAGATGCCGATTTTCAAACTATTGAACACAGTCTGGATGGACATCCATGGGTCATTGTAAATAAAGGCCGCATTGGTTTTGATTCACAGGATTATCAGAATTTCGCACCTGAATCTGGTCAGAATACACGTTTGGTTTGGGTTGCCGCTCATAAAAGCCGTACTACTTTTCGTTTATTAGAAACTATGGATCAGCAGCGTTTTTTTGAAAATGAACTGGGCAAAGAAAAAATAGACTCTTTCAGAAGTGTGCTTAATCAGGCAAATGTAAATCCTGATGATTACATTTTTATCCCGGTACATTCCTGGCAATGGCAGAATAAACTTGTGATGCAGTTTGCCCATGATATTGCTTCGAAACACCTTATTCTTTTAGGACTTTCAGACGATTTATACAGTCCGCAACAAAGTATTCGTACGTTTTTTAACCAAAGTCAGCCGCAGAGACATTATGTAAAAACAGCAATATCTATCTTAAACACCAGCCACATCAGGGGATTATGCGCCAAACAATTGTCCATTGCGCCTAAATTAACCGGTTGGATAAAAAATTTATTAGAAAAAGATTTGCATCTACAAAATATGGGTGTTGTACTCTTGGGCGAAGTCGTTTCGGTAAGTTACACACATCCAAGTTACAGTAAAATTGCAAATCCTCCTTATCAGTACAATGAGTTTTTGGGAGCGATGTGGAGAGAGAGTCCGGTTAGCTTTTTAAAGCCAGGAGAAAATCTGATGACGATGGCGGCTTTATTATATGTAGACAATCAGGACAAAAGTCTGATTCAGGAACTGATTGAAAAATCGGGACTTTCTACAGAGCAGTGGTTAAAAGCCTATATGACGGCTTATCTTAAACCTGTTTTGCAGATTTATTACCAGCATTCTCTATGCATTGATCCGCATGGGCAAAACGTCATCCTTATTTTAAAAGATTATGTGCCAACGCGTATTGCTTTGCAGGATTTTGTAGGCGATATTTTAATTAATGAAGAAGGAAAGAAAAAACTGCCTCAGGAATTCATTGAGAATATGTTTAATGCCTCTCCAAATCCTGAAAATGCCCCATTGGTTATTCTGATAGCGGTTTTTGATGCTTTTTTCAGATACCTGAGCGATGTGTTAATCACAACTACAGACTATTCGGAAGTTTCGTTTTGGAATTGTGTTTACGAAATCATCACAGAATACCAGGAAGAACATCCTGAACTACAGGATATGTTTGAAAAATATGACTTGCTTATTCCGGAGTTTAAACGCCTCATTTTTAACAGCCGACGTTTGTTTAATGGGTATGAAGAAACTTCCGGTTTTCCTCATATGAAAAAAAGCGGTTTTATCCCCAACCCTTTGTATCAGCTGGTTACATCGGAATTGGCAACTTTAAAAGAAAATTTATGAAAGAAGCCCTATTGAAAACACGTTCCTTTTTTAGCCTTTTAAGGCATTCCATTTCCGGAAAGGAAAGTAATTTTACCTCAGGCAGTATAAACAGAACGATTATTTTATTGTCTGTGCCAATGGTTGCCGAATTACTGATGGAATCTTTATTTGTCTGTTCAAACTTGTTTTTCGTTAGCAGATTAGGAACCAATGCCATTTCTATTGCCGGTGCCACTACTACTTTTATTACTTTTTGCTATTCAGTTTCTATAGGATTGGGAATTGCAGCTTCGGCTATGATTTCAAGAAGAATTGGAGAGAAAAAGTTTAAAGCAGCGGGCCAAACCGCCATGCAGGTTATTTACATCACAACTCCAATAGCTGTAATCATCAGTATCGTCTGCTCCGTGTGGACTTCAGAAATCATGAGTCTTATGGGACTCTCCCCTGCCATGGTTCAGGAAGGATATAGTTATGGAGTAGTCATGTTTGCTTCCAGCGGATTTTTGATTCTGCGAATCGTAATCAACGGAATATTTCGTGGGGCCGGTGATGCTTCTACTGCCATGCGGGTGTTATGGGTCTCAAATGCACTGAACATCATTTTATGTCCGATTTTCATTTTCGGATGGGGCGTTATTCCTGCTTTTGGTTTACTAGGAGTCGGAATCGCAACCTTAATAGCCCGATTGATCGGAGTCCTTTATCAAACATGGTATCTCATCAGAGGCAAAACCGTAATGAAAATCGGTTTGGCGCAATTGGTATTCCATTTAGAGATTTTCAAAAGAATTCTCAAATTAGCTTTTAGCGGGACCGTTCAGTTTATTATTCCTGCTTCCAGCTGGGTATTTATGATAAAAATTATGTCCCATTTTGGAGAAAATGCCCTGGCCGGATATATTTTGGCACAAAGAGTAACTTCAATTGCGACAATGCCTGCCTGGGGACTTGGAAACGCTGCCGGAATATTAACAGGCCAAAATCTGGGCGCCAGACAGCCGGAACGCGCGGAAAAATCGGTTTGGAGAGCAGGAATGCTGAATATGGGATTTTTGGTGTTTATTGCTGTCTGCTGGATATTTCTCGCAGTTCCCGTGGTAAAAATCTTTACTGATATTCCGGAAGTGATTTCTCAAAGTACGATGTATATCCATCTTATTTCGATGGCGTATGTTTTATTAGGATACACGATGGTGATCTCAAGGGCACTCAATGCTGCCGGAGAAGTAAAAGTCGTTACCTGGCTTTATATTTTGATGTTTTATATCGTACAGATTCCTTTTGCCTATTTATTGGGAATTGCTTTTGACCTGGGCTCTAATGGTGTCTTTACTGCGATACTGCTTTCAGAAATTGTATTGGCCATTGCCTGTATTATCATCTTTCGAAAGGGAAAATGGAAAACTACAAAAGTTTAATAAAAATTTAAATCAATTAAAAATTATGAATACAACAGAACAATTACACAACGTATTTGCAAGAGCTTTTGAAATACCTGTTGAAACTATAAACGATCAGTTAGAATATCAGGGAATAGCCGAATGGGATTCTATGAGTCACTTAGTATTGGTAGAAGAACTGGAAAGAACCTATAACATTTCAATAGACATGGAAGATATTCTGGATATGGGAAACGTTGAAAAAATAAAAAACCTTCTTAAAAAACACGGATTTGAAATTAATTAGCAACCAACATTAGAAACATGGAATTATATGAATTAATCTCAAAAAACGAAAATTTAATCTTTACGGATGCTGCTTCAGGTTTTTCTAAATCAATAAAAGAAATGCACCAGTCGTTGGAAATTGAAGACTTAAGATCTGTTGTTTTTATATATAATGACAATCAGTTACCGGCCATAGAGACTTTATTAAATTTTTATCAAAGCCGATTTACAATTGCACTACTCGGACAGGGAACCAATACCGATTTTAAGGAAAATTTAGAAGCAAAATATACGCCTTATTACATTTATGATCCGTCACGAAATAGTATCGAAGGTTACACTGCTGTACATGTTTCTGATACTATCACACTTTTCAGACGCAATGAAAATTCGATTTATCCAATTCATCCTAAAGTTAAGCTGCTGTTGAGTACTTCCGGAACAACCGGATCTCCAAAATTTGTTAGGCTATCTGATGAAAATCTGACAGAAAATGCTAAATCCATTCTAGACTATCAGCCTATTAAATCAGACGATGTAGTACCGCTGAATGTTCCGGTCCATTCTGTTTACGGATTGTCTATTTTTCATACCAACTGTATAAAAGCACATCAGATTGTATGTACAGATAAAGATGTTTTTCAAAAAGAATTCTGGTCAGATTTGAAGCATTATGGGTATGCTACATTGGGAGGTGTGCCCTATTTTTACGAAATGCTTCATAGCATCGGTTTCTTTAGAAAAGATCATCCATCATTACGTTATTTTACGCATGGCGGGGGAATGTTAAGCCACAAGCTGATCGAAATCATTTCAGAATATAACGAAAGATTTGACAAACAGTTCTTTGCTCAATATGGCCAGACTGAAGCCAGCGGACGCATGGCTTTTTTACCTCCAAAAGACCTGCTGAGAAAAGCAACTTCAATCGGACGCGCAATTAAAAACGGGAGTTTCGAAATAGACAATGAAACCTCTGAACTTATTTATTACGGACCCAATATTTTTGGCGGTTATGCCGAACGAAGAGCCGATCTTCAATTTTATGATCAGGAAGAAAAACTACATACAGGTGATCAGGCAAGAGTAGATAACGAAGGTTTTTATTATATTACAGGCCGCCTGAAAAGAATCGTAAAACTATTCGGTACCCGGATCAATCTGGATGAAATAGAATTGCTTCTTAAAAATACTTTGGGAGGACAAACTTTTATCTGTCTGAATATACATGACAAACATTTAGCTGTCTTATACACAGATGAAACCGTAAACAAAGAAGTAATTGTAAACGTTTTAAAGGCAAAGTTAAGCCTTCACTCCAGTTCGTTAAAAGTAATTTATTTAGATACTGTGCCACTTACTGCAAACGGAAAAGTGAATTATCCTGTTATTAAAGAATCTCTTGAATCTGAAATAGCTGTGTAAACTCTAAACTCTAAAGCAAAAAGACCTCTATCCTTATGAATAGAGGTCTTTTTTATTGAAATAATATATAGCTTAAAACTTAAACGTCAAACTTCCCAAAATAGTGGTTGGTGCCTGAGGTGCTCCCCAGGTACTCCAGTATTTTTCATTAGTCAAATTGTCAATCTTAACTCCTGCTCTCCATGTAGGCTGCTCGTAAAATACAGTTGCACTATAAATAGTATATGAAGGGATGTAGAAAGTATTAGCTGTAGTCATATAACTCTCATCTACATAATTTGCTCCAAATCCTGCACCTAAACCTTTTAATTTATTCTGAAGTTTATAAGAAGCCCAAAAATTCGCAACATGTTCAGGAGCATCTGCCGCTTTATTTCCTTCGATAGCTTTATTAGCTTCACTTGTTTTTTCGATACGGTTATCATTATACGCATAACCGGCTGTAATATCTAACCCTGGAATAGGATTCGCCAAAAATTCAAATTCAACCCCTTTACTTACTTGTTTTCCATCCTGTTGATAAACTAAATCTGCTTGTCTTATTAAGGCATTATCATTAGTGATTTCATAATAACTCACTGTTGTGCTTACTTTTTTATTGAATAATTCAGCTTTTATACCTGACTCCCATTGATTAGCATAAAGTGGTTCCGGAACAAATTGTGATGCATCAGGCTGATTAACCGGAGCTAAATTTTGAAATCCGTTCATATAATTTCCAAACAACGATAACTGATCATCAAGAAGCTCGAATACCAATCCAAATTTCGGAGATACAGATGTTTGTTTATAGCCCGCCACTGTACCGCTTTGTTGACGTTCGAAATCATCCAGACGCAAACTTGTCATAATATGTAACCTGTCTGCAATACCCATTACATAAGAAGCATAGGCACTATAGGTATTTTCGTCTCTGCCTGCCCGTATAACCGGAGCTAATAATACCGCATCAATATCTTTTTTTCTAACCGGTACAAAGTTAGTTGTCACATCAATTGTTCTGAATGGAGCTGTTGGCGTTGGTGAAGAAGAAAAAGTATCCGAATAATTTCTGTAATTTACTCCGGCAACTATTTTATGATTTAAGATACCTGTTTTGAATTCCCCATTAATATTTTCCTGAATATTAGTATAGTTACTGGATATTGGTCCAAACATCGTAGCACGAATAGTGGCTGTTGTTGGAGAAGTCCAGGTTGGCAAAACCTGATAACTGTATTCTACATTTTCACTTACATAAGAAAATAAGGTAGTTGATTTCCAGTTGTCTGATATTTGGTATTCTGACTGGACAAAAGCTTTTGAAGAGGTTGATTTAGCATCGGCATCATCATGAACCAGCGATTTTTTATAATCTAATTTGATATCGGCTGGATTTGTTACACCTGATGTAGCAGTTGCACCTGGATATAATGGTTTAGTACTTTTAGCATTATATAATTCTGCATCCAAATTAAAAGTAAGTCTGTCTGTTGCTTTAAAAGTAAGACTCGGAGTAAAAGATAAAGTATTAGAATACCCATAGTCAAGGAAACTTTTTGCTTTATTTACCCCTACGTTAAGTCTGAAAAGCACTTTTTTATCTTTGGTAAGCGGTGTATTAACATCTGCAGTAAGCTGATGTGTACCATAACTTCCGGCAGTATATCCTATCTCTGTAGCTGTAGTTTCAAAAGGTTTTTTAGTAACTAAATTGACTACACCACCAAAAGAAGAAGCTGTTGAACCAAATAAAGTTCCTGAAGGTCCTTTTAATATTTCAATGCGCTCAATATTTGCAATACCTACAGAAGAACGGCCTGACAATGTTTCCATTCCGTTTCTGGCATTAATACCAACCGTAAAACCTCTAAAAATAAGTGCAAACCCTCCAGAAGGATAATTAAGCGGCACTACTCCTGGTGCATTTCTCATTGCAGTTGTGATATCGATTGCTACCTGCTCCTGAAAAAGCTCTTTATGAATTACATTGTACACCTGAGGATTTTCAAGGTTTTTCAGTGGCATTCTTGCTACTGTTTCTGTTTTCTTCGATAATAAACTTTTTCTGCTGCTAATGATAACTTCCTGTAATTCTTTATTTGAAACTTTTAGTTGTAGATTAACCGTTGCTGTTTTATTATCTTCAACAACAACCTCCTGTTCAGAAGTTTCATAACCTGATAAAGATATTTGCAGTGTATAAGTATTGCTTTTTACTCTGTTTATTTCAAAAGTACCATCTTCATTAGTAGCAGTACTATATTTTGAGTTTTTAAGGATGATATTTACATCTGCAGCAGGTTTTCCCTCAGAAGTTGTAATTTGCCCCTTTATCTTTCCATGATTTTGTTGTGCAAAAGAAGAAATTGATATACATAAAAAGCTAATAATAAATAAAAATTGTGATGTTCTTAAACTAAGATATTTCATTGATTCTTAAATTTGGTTAGTATTTGTTTTTATTTAGAATTAATAAAAACAATGCAAAAGTAAAAATTAATATTAGTTTAACAAGTAAACGTCTTGAAATTATTTAGAATGATACTAAAGAATATTTAGATTGTCTAAAAATAAGTATAGATTTGCAGGAAAATTTAAATTCTTTAAAACGAATGAAGAAAAAATTAAAGAAAAAGATTGGACAACTTCATCTGTGGTTAGGACTTGCTTCTGGCCTGGTTTTATTTACAGTAGCTTTGACAGGAAGCCTTTTGGTTTTCGAAAAAGAAATTGATCAATTTTTTAATCCTGAATTTTATCACGTACCCAGTGTTGGCCCGAATAAAAAAACAATTGACGATTGTACGGCAGCCATTCAGAAAAAGTATACTGTTGAAAAGATAAACAGAATCACACTCTACAACGATCCTAAACGTACTATGATCATCATAGGAAAAGACAGCGAAGGTGACAGCCAGATTTTCTCTGTGGATCCTTACACAGGTAAAGTACTTGGGAATATCGCACAGGAAAACCGTTTTTTCTCTATTGTTTTAAACATACACAGGCATTTACTGATGCATGAAATTGGCGAAATCATTACCGGATGTTCCTGTTTGATATTTGTATTCATGCTGATTTCCGGTCTTGTTTTGTGGTGGCCTAAAAAGGCTAAAAACCTGAAACAACGTCTGACTGTAAAATGGAAAGCGTCTTTTAAAAGAGTCAACTGGGATTTTCATTCGACTTTTGGATTCTACACTTTTCTGTTCTTGCTGATTATTGCCCTCACGGGACTCACATGGTCTTTTAAATGGTTTGAAAATGGTATGTATTTCATCGCTAATGGCACTACAGAAAGACCATCACCTAAAGTTGAAAACCCTACTAAAGTTGATCCACAGTCTAATAAAACTGCTTTTTATCAAAACCTATATCGAAAAACAGACAGTATATTTCCATATAAAGGCAACATCCAAATCAGAATGCCTGCCGATACCATCAACAGTATTCTGGTACTAAAAGAAAACTTAGATTTCAGCATTCCAAATCAGTCGAGTGCTATTTATTTTGACAAATATACCGGCAAAGATATCGAAATCAGGCCTTATAAATCTTTCTCAAAAGGAGACAAACTAAAGCGTCTCATGTACCCAATCCATACGGGAAGCATTTATGGTTATCCAACCAAAATACTTGCTTTCATAGTATGTATTTTTGCTGTAACCTTGCCTGTTACAGGATTATTGATCTGGCTTGGGAAGAAAAAAAGGAAAAATTAATTTCTAATGATTTTAGAGATTATCAATTGAAACAAACAAAGCTTCGGAGTAATCTGAAGCTTTTATTTTTTATTTTGTTCAAATATATTATGCTACAATAAACCTTAAAATAAATTATATATTAGCAATGGCTTAAGTTCTTTTTCAATCAAAGTTTGCAACCTAATATAAAAACCACATGAGCAAAAAAACAATAATTTTAATAGGTTTCATTATTTTAAAATTTGTTTTACAGTATTCCCTGATTAATCCTGAATACGATTTACAGCGAGATGAATATTTACATCTGGATCAGGCAAATCATTTGGCATGGGGCTATTTATCAGTCCCTCCGGTAACATCGTGGTTTTCTTATATTATTCTATTACTTGGAAATTCTGTTTTTTGGGTGAAGTTCTTCCCTGCCCTGTTTGGAGCCCTGACACTTTTGATTGTCTGGAAAACCATCGCACTTTTAAAAGGAAATCTTTATGCTTTAATTCTTGGCTCTGTATGCGTTTTGTTTTCCTGTTTGCTGCGTTTAAATATGCTTTATCAGCCTAATTCTTTTGATATTTTATGCTGGACTGCGGTTTATTATATTTTAATACAATACCTGACTTCAGAAAATACAAAATGGCTATATTTTGGCGGAGTGATTTTCGCTTTGGGTTTACTGAATAAGTACAATATCCTGTTTTTATTGCTCGGATTAATTCCTGCTATTTTATTTTCTAAACAGAGAAAAATAGCTGTACAAAAAGAATTTTATTTTGCTTTGATTTTAGGGCTAATTTTAATATTGCCTAATCTTTATTGGCAATACAGCAATCATTTTCCAATTGTACATCATATGAAAGAGTTAAAAGAAACGCAATTAGTTCATGTTGATCTGGGTGATTTTCTAAAAGAACAGATTCTATTTTTCATTGGCGGATTATTCGTGATTTTAGCCGGACTTTATGCCGTTTTATTTTACAGACCTTTCAAAAAATATCAGTTCTTTTTCACATCATTTGTTTTCACTCTTTTAATTTTTATTTATTTCAAAGCAAAAGCGTATTACACCATTGGCTTGTATCCAATTTACCTTGCTTTTGGAGCTGTTTACATTTCGGAAATGATACATAATGGATG